>NZ_CDWRCM010000058.1:11053-14192 GCF_977927585.1 Frankia sp. CcWB2
TCGACACCCTGGCTTGCCGGGAGACCCTCGCACAGGTGACCCTCGCCGCCGGCCGGATCGACGACGCCGGCCGCCTAGCCGAGCGCACCGTCGCCGACCGCGAACGCGTCCTCGGCCCCGCGCACCCCGCCACCCTGGTCAGCCGGGACACCCTCGCCTGGGCGTTCCAGAAGGCCGGCCAGGTCGACCACGCGGTCAACCTGTTCCAGCGCACCCTCGCCGAGCGAGAACGCGTCCTCGGCCCCGAGCACCCCGACACCCTGGAAGGCCGGCACAGCCTCGGCCGCGCCTACGACGCCGCCGGCCGCGGCGACGAGGTGGCCCGACTGCTGCGGGACACCCTCGCCGACCGGCGGCGGATCCTCGGCCCGGAGCACCCCGCCACCCTCGACACCCGCCACAGCCTCGCCGTCGCCTACCGCCGGATCGGGGCGGTAGGCGACGCCGTGCCGCTGTTCGAACAGACCCTCGCCGCCCGCGGACGGGTCCTCGGCCCCGAGCATCCCGCCACCCTCGGCAGCCGCCACCAACTCGCCGTCACCCACCACCAGGCCGGACGGCTCGACGACGCCACGCGCGAGTTCGGCCGCGCGCTGACCGGCCGCGAGCGCACCCTCGGCCCCGACCACCCCGACACCCTCGAAACGGTCGACGGACTCGCCCGCGCCCACCTGCGGGCCGGACGACTCGATGACGCCGCACGCGAGTTCGGCCGCGCGCTGACCGGCCGGGAACGCACCCTCGGCCCCGACCACCCCGAGACCACCGAGACCCGCGAGAACCTCGCCACCGCCCACCTCAGGCTGGGCCGACCCGGCGACGCCGTCCCCCACCTCGAACGCGCCCTCGACCGCCACGAGCACGTCCTCGGCCCCGCGCACCCCCACACCGTCGAGACCCGGGACACCCTCGCGACGAGCTACCGGCGCACCGGGCAGCTCGAGGCGGCCGTGCCGCTGCTCGAACGACTGCTCGCTGACCGGAGCCGGGCACACGGCGTCGGCGACGCACGCACTCTACGCACCGCCGACGAGCTCACCGAGGTCTACCGGACCACCGGCCGGCTTCCGCAGGCCGTCGACCTGAACGAACGTGTTCTCGCCGTCCGTGAGCAGCTCCTCGGACCCGGCCACCCCGACACCCGCGCCACCCGGGGCGCCCTCGCCGACACCTACCGCCGGGCCGGCCGGCCCGCCGACGCCGTCCCCCTCTACCGCGCCGCGCTCACCGACGCGCTACGCGAGCACGGCCCGTTCCATCCGGACAGCACCCGGGCCCGTCGCACCCTCGCCGACACTGTCGACCAGGCCCGCCACGACCGGCTGCCCCTTCCCGAACGGCCGATCCCGGCCGAGCCGAGGTTCCGCCACCGCGACCCCTAACCGACCTCAGCCCGCCGGTCACCGCGGGTCGGCCGACCCGTCGGACGCGGCCGGCTCGTCGGGCTCGACGGGCGGAAACCGATCAAGCAGCTCCAGCTTGCGGAGCAGCGCCTCGTCCGCCGCCCCCCGCGCCGGCCGCCCGCCCTCCGCCACCGCCCGCTCGCGGTCCTCCTCCCAGCGCCGTGCCTCCTCCCGAGCCAACTCGGCGTTCATCTGCTCCCGTGCTTCCCGCCAGTACTCCTCGATCCGCTTCTGGTTCTCCCGCCGCTCCTGTTCGGCGGCAAGCTCATTCGTCAACTCCTGGCCATGCCGCGCGTTCCATACTCGGGAGAACGAGCCGTCCCAGTCGACCGGACGGAGGTCGAACCTGCCCTCAAACGTCGCCCGAGCCTCATCCGCCCCCGTATCGGCGTCGCGCCCCGCGTCGGCATCGGGCGCCGGCTGCCCGGACGGTTCCCGACCGGCTGGCGGCCGCGCCCCCGATTCACGCTCGGCCGCAGATTCACCTGACGGGCCAGCGGTTTCCTCGGACATCACAGTCTTCTCCCGTCCCTGAGGCTCCCAGTCATGATCCCACCGCTACCGGCCCGCCGTGCCCCACCACGATCCCTCCAGGGATGATCAGCGACCCGACCCCGAAAGTAAAGTCGCAGGTTGAAGGCATGATCGGCGGTGGATCGTGGGCCGATTCTGCAGCGATCCGGCGGTAGTGCAACGGCCCAGGTCAGAGCCATGATCGGAATTTTAGAGTATCGAGTCCTGGTTGCCTATCTCGACGCCGAGCCACTCCATCCCCTATCTGCTGGACGGGCCAGGTGGACCTTCAGCGGTGTGGCTGTTGACCGGTGGGCCGGACGACGATCTCGTTGATATCGACGGTGTCGGATTGCTCGAGTGAGAACAGGACCGCACGGGCGACGTCAGTGGTGCCGAGTTTCGGGTCGGTGGCCCGGTCGGGCGATGTTTCGCCGGCTTTAACGAGTCCCGGCTGGATGAGGGTGACACGCACGCCGGTACTGGTGACCTCGGCTCGGATGGACTGGGCCATGGCGGTGACGGCCCACTTGGTGGCGGAGTAGAGCTGCCCGGGGACGGTGATGCGGCCGGCCACCGAACCGGTGAGCACCAAGTGTCCCCGGAACTGCACGAGGGTGGGCAGGGTGGCCCGGGCGACGAGGGCGGTTCCGTAGACGTTGGTCAGCACCATCTCGCGCCACTGCTGCGGGGATCCGGTGCCGCGCAGGAAGGAGGTGGCGGTGAAGGAGCCGGCGTTGGCGAACACCGCGTCGAGTCGGCCGAACGCGCCGTGGGCGAGCGTGGGCAGAGTGGTGACCTGGTCCCAGTCGCTGATGTCGCAGGGGGCTGCCACGGCCCGGGCTGGGCCGCCCAGTTCCGCGGCAAGTTCGTGAAGGGCATGGTGAGAGCGGGCGGCGAGGATGAGGCGCCACCCTTTGCTGGCGGCGAGTCGCGCTGTTGCGGCGCCGATGCCGGAGGAAGCCCCTGTGATCAGGAGAACGGATGTGGTCACGCTGATAGATCGTGCCGGTTGAGGTGGTCAGTCAGGTTTTGGGGTGCGGCGGCTGACGTCGACGGCGTAGCTGGTGGGACGGACGTTCCCCGGTCGCTACCCGAGGTCCAGGACGGACGTGCCGGCGACCGCCGAGCAGACGTGCAGCACGGCCCACCGGCCGGTGAGTGCGGCATACGCCGGTTCGAACGCCTCGGTGAAGGCGGTCAGCCGGGACCGGTCGACGAGG
>NZ_CDWRCM010000058.1:14445-21611 GCF_977927585.1 Frankia sp. CcWB2
GCCACCGCACAGCCCGCGAAACCACCGCCGGTCATCCGGGCGCCGAAGCACCCCGGAGCCGCCTGGACCGCCGCATCGAGTTCCGGACCCGACACCTCGAAGTCCTCCCGGATCCCGCGATGCCCCGCCAGCAACAGCCGCCCGGCCGTTGGGGCGTCGCCCGCGCGCAGTGCCGCGGCGACGGCGTCGACCCGGGCGTTCTCGGCGACGACGAACCGGGCCCGGCGCAGCGCGACCGGGTCCAGACCGGTCCCGCCGGCCGCTCCGCCCGGCCGGGTTGTCCCATCCGACCGGGCGGACCTGCCGAGCCGGGCCACCGCCTCGTCCATCGACCGGGGCGTGAGGTCCCGCAACGCGGCGACGCCCAGCGCCCGCGCCTCCCGCTCACACTCCGCCCGTCGGGTGGCGTACTCGCTGGTCACCACCTGTCGGCGCGAGCCGGTGTCGATGACCACCACGGCCAGCCCGCCCGGCAGCGGCACCGGCTCGGTCGTCAGCGTGCGGCAGTCGATCCGCAGCGCGTGGCCGGCCACGCCCGCGGCGCAGGCGAGCTGGTCGAGCAGGCCCGTCGCCGCCCCCACCCAGAGGTTCTCCGCCCGCTGGGCGAGCAGCGCGAGCTCCGTCGGCGAGGGCGTCAACCCGGCGAGATGCGCACCGGTCAGGGCGACGGCCAGCTCCAGCGCGGCCGAGGAGGACAGTCCCGCGCCGACGGGGATGTCGCTGGCCAGCGTGCCACGCCAGGGCACCGGGCCCCCTCCGGCCGGGAAGCCTGACCCGGCGGCGGCACGGGAGGCCGACTCGGCGGCCAGCATCACCGCGACGCCTTCGACATACCGGACCCATCCGGGTGCCCGGGCGGACACCGGGGTATCGAGGCCCGGCGGCGGCAGCGGGATCACGGCGGGCACCGCATCCTGCTCGGACACCAGCCGGAGCTCGGGTGCCTCGTTACGGCGCAAGGCGATGCACAGCTCCCGGTCGATGGCCACCGGAAGACAGAAGCCGTCGTTGTAGTCGGTGTGCTCGCCGATGAGGTTTACCCGGGCGGGCGCGCGGACGAGGTGGGTGGGCCGCTCTCCGTAGGTCTCGACGAACGCGCGCACCGCACGCTCGGTGGCCGGATGCTCGGCGGCTCTCATGACGCCAGTGTCGGGGAGTCGTGGGCCCTGCGGCACGCGGGATGACCACGGCCGCGCGGGCTCGGCTCAGGCCCGGTCCGCCGCGACGGGAGCCATGACGGCGCGCAGCCGGTCCGCGGCTGCCTCCGGGGTGAGGTCGCGCTGCACGTCGGCGAGCATCTCGTAGCCGACCTGATGCTTGCGAATGGTCGGGGAGCGCAGCAACGGCGGATAGAAGTGGGCGTGCAGCTGCCAGAACGCCGCGGGTGGATCGCCGGGTCCCCGGCCAGGATCAAGGCCCGGCCCCGGCCCCGGCCCCGGCCGGGGTCCGGGCGCGGGATGCGGCCCGGGAGCCCCGTGCCAGCCCATCGAGAACGGGAAGGGATGGTCGAACAGGGCGTCGTAGCCGGTGAGGAGGCGGCCGAGCAGGCGGGACAGCCCGTCCCGCTGGTCGTCGGAGAGCGCGGCGAGGCGGTCGACCGGATGCCGGGGCAGGAGCAGGGTCTCGAACGGCCACAGCGCCCAGAACGGCACGACGACGAGCCAGTGCTCCTCCGCCAGGATCACCCGCTCCCCCGCCGCCGTCTCGATCTCGGCGTAGTCCATCAGCAGGGAGCTGCCAGACCGGGCGAAGTGCTCCCGCTGCCGCGCGTCCTCGGCGGCCGGCTCATCGGGCAACACGTCGCAGGCCCAGATCTGACCGTGGGGGTGCGGGTTCGACGCGCCCATCGCGGTGCCGCGGTTCTCGAAGACCTGCACCCAGCGCCAGGTGCGGGAGAGTTCCTCCTCCTGCGCCGCCCAGGTGTCCACGACCGCCCGGACCTCGGCCGGAGTCATGTCGACGAGCCCGCGATCATGACGAGGGCCGAAGCACACGACCCGGCACGTCCCCCGGGCCGGTTCGCTGCGCAGCAGGCCCGATCCGGGACCCGCCGGCCACACCGGAGCCGGGTCGGCGGGCAAGTCGACGGGCGGGCCGACGGGCGGGCCGACAGGCGGGGCGGCGGGCCGGACCGGGTCGGGACGCAGCGCCGGGAAGTCGTTGGTGAACACGTAGGTACCGGAGTAGGAGGGGTTGCGTTCACCGCCGGCCCGGAGGTTGCCCGGGCAGAGGTCGCATAGAGGATCATGGGCGACCGCGGCCGGCACCGGCGGTGGTTCCTGACCGCCGTGCCACGGTCGCCGCGTCCGCCCCGGCGAGACCAGAACCCAACGGCCGGTGAGCGGGTTGAACCGCCGATGCGTGATGTCGTCCATCGCGACGAAGCCTGCCATGGGCGGCGACCGCGGCAAACGCGCTGCCGGGACGGCCGGGGGTGATCCCCGTTACCACGGAACCGGGGTGTGACGAGGGGCGACGCGGGGCAACGAGGGGCAACGAGGGGCGGCGGGACGTAACGAGGCGTGGCGAATCGTGACGGGGCGCGACGAGGCATGACGGCCAGCCCGTCGCGGCGCCGCCGGGTTCCGGGAACCTCATGTTGAGTTCAACTTCAACACCATAGTCTGCGGGCATGCTTCCTACCGATCTGATGACCGTGGGTGAGCTCTCGCAACGAAGTGGCTTCGCCGCGTCGGCGCTGCGCTTCTACGAACAGCGGGGCCTGCTCACCGCCACCCGGACCTCGGGTGGGCAGCGCCGGTACGAGCGCCATGTCCTGCGGCGGCTGGCGTTCATCCGCGCCGCCACCGCGGTCGGGCTCAGTCTCGACGAGGTGCGGGAGACCCTGTCGTCGCTGCCCGAGTCGCGCACGCCGACCAAGGCGGACTGGTCCGCGGTCTCGCGGCGGTGGCGCGGCCGGCTGGACGACGAGATCGCGGCTCTGGTCGCGCTGCGTGACGGACTCGACTCGTGCATCGGCTGCGGCTGCCTGTCGCTGCTTCGCTGCCGCATCTCGAATCCGCACGACCGGATCGCCGAGCTGGGGCCGGGCGCCCGCGCGCTGCCGGCCGCGCTGCGCCGGACCCGCAACCCCCTCGATCGGTGCGGTCAGCCCGTCCGATAGGACATCCGCGATAGGACAGACGCGACGGCACGCGGGTGGCGGTCCATCGCCGGACCGACATGAGCCAGATCCGGGACGCCGGACCGAGACGCCGGACCAGGACGCCTGGATCCGGGACGAGGAGGGGTAGTGGGAGACACATTCGGCATATTCCAACCGGGTGCCAGCAACGGCGAGCCGAGGAGCGGGCGCAGCCAGACGGGCAGCCAGACGGTCGGTACGGATCCCGTCTCCGGGCTGCCCAGCCGGGTCTCGGCGCACCGTTCGCCCGACACGCCGCCGGACGGTCCCGGTCCGGTGCGGGCCCGTCGCCGCCGCCCGTTAATCGTCGGCATCGGTGGCAGCAGCCGGGCGAACTCCACCACCCACCAGGCCCTGGCGACGGTGCTGGCGATGATGGGGCAGGCCGGCGCGGAGACGATGCTGCTCGGTGCGGCGGACCTGGACCTGCCGATGTACGCGCCGGAACGCCAGGAACGTCCCGCCGCGGCGCTGCGCCTCCTCGCCGCCGTCGAACGGGCCACGGCCTCGTGATCGCGACTCCCGGTTACCACGGCGGGATGTCGGGCCAGGTCAAGAACGCCCTGGACTATCTGGAGGACGCCCCGGCCCTACCTGGACGGCCGGGCGGTCGCACTGATCGTCGGAGCCCGGGGCACGCAGGCGGCCGGGACGACGCTGACGGCCCTGCGCTCGACGGTGCACGCCCTGCGCGGCTGGCCGACCCCGCTGGGAGTCACCCTGAACACCGCGGTGCCGCTCTTCGACCCGCACGGGCGAGTACTCGACCCAACCGTCGCGGCCCGCCTGGAGACCCTCGCCGACCAGATCATGGGGTTCACTTACGCCTGGTCCCAGGTGCTCTGAGGTGATCTGAGGTGATCTGACGCCGGGACGCGACCCCGCGCCGCGGCCCGTGCGGGTCCCGGCTAACCCGGGCGTATCCGTCCTGAGCAGGCAGGTCTACCGTGGCGGGGCCCGGCAGGGGACTGGAACACGGGACGCATGACGAGGCACGCACGACGAGGAGGCGGCACGGTGGGACGACGGCACGGGCTCCGGCGGCTCGCCGCGGCGGTTCTGGGCGCCGTGCTGGCGGGCACGCTCGCCGCGTGCGGTGGCGACTCGGACGGCGAAGCCACCGGCACCTCCTCGGCCGGATCGACGGTCAAGCTGATGATCATCGCCCCGGTGGGCACGTCCGGGACGAACTACCCGGAGATGGTGGCCGCCGCCCGGGCCGCCGTGCGCGGAGTCAACGCCCGGGGCGGGATCGCCGGCCACCGGGTCGAGCTCGTGCACTGCAACGAGAAGAACGACGCCGCCATGGCCAGGAAGTGCGCCCAGCAGGCGGTGGATCAGCACGTGCTCGCGGTCGTCAGCGAGGTCAGCGGCTCGGGCGGGATCATGCCCATCCTGGAGAACGCGGGGGTCCCGTCCATCGGTTCGGCCGGGATCTCGGCCGACGGATCCGAGCTCAGCTCCCCGATCAGCTACGTCATCAGCCCGCTGACCCTCTACCCCGCGGTCTGCCCGTCGTTGCTCGCCAAGGCGGGGGCCACCCGCCTCGGGCTGGTCGGCTACGACCTCAGCGCCAGCGACCGGCTCATCATCATGGCCGAGGGCGGCGCGAAGGCGGTAAACCGTCCGATCAATCCGAAGATCCGTATTCCGATCACGACGAGCGACTTCACCCCGGCGATCTCCCAGCTCACCCGGTCCGGTGCCGACGGAGCCGTGCTCGTCGTGTTCGACCAGGCCGCCTATGCGGTGATCTCCCAGGCCGGCCAGCGGGTCCGGACCTGCCACGCGGCCGGAACCCTCTCGCCGAAGTACCTGTCGACGCTCGGTCCGGCCGCGGACAACCTCGTGGTCGCGACCGCGTTCCCCGAGCTGAGCCAGGCCGGCCAGTTCCCGGAGGTCGCCCGGATAATCTCCGAACTGGACGCCGAGCAGGCCGGCGGGGACGCGGACGCGGCCCCCGCGCTGCGCACCACGACGACCACCACCGGCGCGTGGCTGTCCGTGCAGATCGCCGAGAAGGTGGGCAACAAGGTGTCCGGCGAGCTCACCGCCCGCACCCTGCTCGACCAGCTCAACCGGACCACCGACCTGGACCTGGGCGGCATCGTCCCGCGGCTGAACCTCACGGCGACGACGCCGATCCCCGGGGCGGAACGGATCTTCAACACCACGCTGCGGGGAGCCCGGTGGGACAGCGCGTCGAAGAGCTTCGTGCCGCTCGGCCCGGAGACCTACTCCGGCCTAGACATCCTGCGCCGGGCCGCCTCCTGACTCCGAGGCACACGCTGACCCGGGTCAGGCACGCGCTCGCGCTGACCCGGGTCAGACACGGGGGCCGCTGAGGGCGCCATCGCCGGAGTCCGCCGGCCGCCCGGGTGACAGATAGGCGCCGAGCAGGATCTCCCGGTCGGCACGGGCCTGGGCTGCGGTGCCCGACCAGGCGAGGGCCCCGTGCCGCAGGACGTGCACCCGATCGGCGATCGACAGGGCGCTGCGGACGTGCTGCTCGACGAGGATCACGGCGAGCCCGTCGTCCGCGGCGGCGCGCACCGCCGCCAGCAGACGGTCCACGACGCGCGGCGCGAGGCCCAGCGAGAGCTCGTCGGCGAGCAGAACCGTGGGCCGGCGCGCCAGGGCGCGCGCGAGGGTCACCATCTGCTGCTGCCCCCGGAGAGCAGCCCCGCCCGCCGGTCGAGGTGCTCGGCGAGCTCGGGGAAGACCGCGAGGGCGAGGTCCGGGTCGCATCGACCGACCCGGAGATTCTCCCGGACGGTGAGGTCCATGATGACCGAGCGTTCCTCGGGAACCAGGCTCAGGCCACGCCGGCACCGTTCGTGCAGCGCGGCGGTCGTCACGGCCCCGGCGAGCAGGACCTCGCCTCCCGCTGACGGGATCGCGCCGGCCAGCGCCAGCAGTGTCGTCGTCTTGCCGGCACCGTTCGGGCCGAGCAGGGTCACGACCTCGCCGGCGTGCACCTCCAGGTTGAGGTCGCGGACCACCGGGCCGTTGCCGTAGCCGGCGGACAGGCCCCGCGCCGCCAGCACCGCGGGGCCGGCCGCGAACCGGGCCGGGTCCGTCAACCGGGCCGGGTCCGTCAACCGAGCCGGGACCGTCAACCGTGCCGGGACCGCCGCCTCCCCCAGGCAGGCGACCCGCACCCGGGGGTCGTCGCGCACCCGCTCCGGCGTCCCCTCGGCGATGCGCTCCCCGGCGTCCAGCACGACCACCCGGTCGCAGACCCCCATGACCACGTCCATGTCGTGTTCGTTGAGCAGGATGCCCAGCCCCCAGCCGTCGGCGAGCCGACGCAGCAGGCCCGCGACCTCCGTGCTCTCCGATTCGTCCAGCCCGGCGCACGGCTCGTCGAGCAGCAGCACGGCGGGGCGCGCCGCGACAGCCCGGGCGATGGCCAGCAGCCGACGGCGACCGTAGGGAAGCTCCGCCACGGTGCGCAGGAGATCGTCGCGCAGCCCGAAGGCGTCGACCGCGGCGACCGCGGCCGGCTCGAGCGGACGTCCCCGGGGGAACAGCAGGTCGGTGAGATAGGCGCGGGTGTCCCGGCGGTCGCTGGCCGCCTGAATGTTCTCGATGACCGTCAGATCGTCGAACAGCTCCAGGTTCTGGAACGACCGGCTGATGCCGACGCGGGCCCGCCGGTGCGCCGGCAGACGGTCCAGCCGGACGCCGCCCAACGTCATCGACGTGACCGAGGACGGGGTGTAACCGGTGATCGCGTCGATGACCGTCGTCTTGCCCGCGCCGTTCGGGCCGATCATCCCGACGATCTGACCGGGTTCCACCCGCAGGTCGACCGAGCGCACCGCGGTGACCGCGCCGAACCGGACCGTCAGACCCCGGACCGACAGGACGGCAGGCGCCGTAGGTGTGGCCGCGGCGCAGGCGGCGGGCGTGGCGCCGAGCAGGCGAGCCAGGCGGGCGGCATCGGAGCGGCGGCGGCGGGCGGTCGCGGCGGGCGTGGCGGGCGTGGAGCAGGTCGAGGGGCTGACCAGCCCGTATG
>NZ_CDWRCM010000059.1:0-1689 GCF_977927585.1 Frankia sp. CcWB2
ACCCAACGGTCGCACCGTTGGTCGACATCGTGGACATGGGTGGCTCGAAGGTTCTCTATGCCTATGTACCGCCGATTCCACGGGACCGTCGGCCCTGCCACCTGGCGCGGCTTGCCCCGTGGGACGCATCCTTCATCCGCATGTCGGACGGCGACCGAAAGCTATCGGCATACGAGGTCCAGCTCCTCCTCGAGAACCGGGCCCCGGCACGGCATGATGCCTCCGTCGTGCCGGAGGCAACGCAGGATGATCTCGACTCGCAACGGCTACGTGCCTTTATCGCCCGGGTCCGGGAGCAACGGAGTGTGTTCGGGGAAAAGTCTGACGCGGAGGTCCTGCGCCTTCTGAACGTGTTCCGGGAGACCGACGACGGTCCTCGGCCCACACTCGCCGGCCTACTGGCATTCGGAGTTTATCCGCAGCAGTACTTCCCGCAACTGAACGCCACGGTGGTGGTCTTCCCGACGCCTGATCCTGCCCGGCCGGGGCCGCGTGGGGAGCGGTTCCTGGACAACCGTTCCGTAGACGGTCCGATACCTGTGATCGTGCGCGATGTCATAGGAATCCTGAAACGGCACATGAAGCAGCGCGGAATTATCGCCGGAATGTTTCGTGTTGATGAATGGGAGTATCCCGAGGAGGTGCTCCGAGAAACCCTGGTGAACAGCCTGGTGCACCGTGACTACTCGCCGTCAGCCCAGGGTGCTCAGATTCAGGTAGAGCTCTACCCTGACCGGCTGCAGATCCGGAACCCGGGCGGGCTCTTTGGACCAGTGAGCCTACGAGAGCTTGGACTCGGCACAGTGCCACCGTCATCACGCAATTCTGTCCTGCTCAAGATCCTGGAGGACACCCCGCTCGATCCAGGCCGGACAGTGTGCGAGAACCGAGGCACCGGCATCGCGCGCGTCCGTGCGGCGCTCGCCGAGGCGGGCATGGAGCCGCCGGTCTTCGAGGACGACATCGCGGCCTTCACCGTGACGATTCCCAACCACGCGCTGCTCGACGAGGAGACCAGGGACTGGTTGTCCACGCTGAACATCGCCGGGCTCACGGGTGCGCAGCTCACCGCGCTGGCGCTCACTCGCCGCGGGGAGACCTTGACCAACGTCAGCTACCGGGGTGCGACCGGCGTCGCGGACAGTCGAACGGCGACCACACAACTCAAAGAACTGCGCGCCCGCGGCTTGCTGGTGCAGGAAGGAGACCGGGGAAGCGCCACCTACCGGCTGAGTCCCCACGCCGGCCGGGCAACGAAGCAGCTTGACCGCGGACGGACACGGAATGACCTTGTGTTGGCTGTGTTGACCAGCACACCGGCCAGCCGCGTCGACATTGCCCGCCGGGCCGGCCTTACCGACGAGCAGGCCCGCCAGACGCTTGCGCGGCTGCGTCGGATCGGGCAGGCCGAGCTGATAGGGGCGCCCCGATCTCGGAACGCGTTGTGGCGACTAGCCGTACCACCAGACCGCGACGGTTAGTCGGCACGTCGATCAGCAGGTCGTCCGCGTCTCACGCGACTGCCCCGGTGTTGAACTGGCACTGCCATGGCCACCCCAGCCAGCGGTGACGACCACATCGGCCAGCTCACGAGGGTCGAACACAACGGGCGGCTGGGGCGACTCGCCGCTCTCGGCGCCAACGTCGACCTCGCCGAAGACCTCCCATCCCTACGGGTGGCAGCGCTCG
>NZ_CDWRCM010000059.1:2188-10223 GCF_977927585.1 Frankia sp. CcWB2
GGTGGTAGTCGTCATCGCTCATCTTCGCCCGAGCGCCTGTCTTGGGGCGGACGCTCGGGCGGAGGAGCCGCGAGGGTCCGGGCGTCAGGCGTGGGCGCGCAGGGCTCGGGCGTACCATTCCCAGGTGCCGATGATGTCGTTGGGGGCCTGGTTGGGGGCCCAGCCGTTGATGATGCCGACGAGGGTCCAGTAGCGGCCGACGCGGCGGTCGGTGAAGGCTTCTATGCGGTCGGCCACGCGCGTGCGGTCTTCCGCCGGGGTCGGGCCCGAGGGCTTCGAGACGCTCGACCACGGTCAGGGCCTCAGGGGAGGCGGGGTCGACCCCGGCCCGGGCGGCGGGACCGGCGAGTTCGCCGACAGCCTTGCCGACCTCGAACTGCGCCACGTCCGGCTCTGGCCCTTCGGCGCGGGCTCGTTCGGCCATCCGGCGGCTGGTGGCGATGAAGTCGGGATCGCGCAGCAGTTCGACGATCTCCACCCAGGCTGCGACCTGCTCCGGGGTCGGGTCCTCGGGCAGCTCGGGTGCGCCCATGGCCAGCTTGTCGGCGACATCGCTGGGGTTGTCGCCGAAGACAGCGTCGAGGTAGTCGTCGATGATCCGCCGACGTTGTTCGGTCGTCAGGTTGGTCAGGTCGGTCATACGTTGGAGCTCCTCGGGGTCGGTGGATCCGATGAAGGCGCGCAGTACCGCGCGCTGCAGTCGCAGCACGCGAATCTGGGCGTCGAGGGCGCGTACGTGCTCGGCGGCCACCTCATCCAGCGACGTTTCGGCGCTGAGCACCCGCTTGATGTCGTCCAGGCCGACGCCGAGCTCGCGCAGGGTGCGGATGAGCCGCGCCCGGGCCACGGCGTCGGGCCCGAACAGCCGGTATCCCGCCGTCGTGCGTCCCTGCTCGGGCAGCACTCCGGCGTCGGCGTAGAACCGTAACGTCCGTACCGAGAGCCCGGTGCTCACCGCAAGCTGGCCGATCATCATGGAACCGATCATTGAGCCTCCACCAACTGGAGAGTCAACCGCCTCAACTGGCCTACGGCCCGCGCCGACCCCGACCCCGACGCCGACGCCGACGAGCAGCTTGGTCGCCTACGGTTGTGTGGTGGGACTGCATCTGGGTCAGATCGCCAAGGCCGACGAGCTGCCGACCAACGATCCGTTGGCACTGTTGATTGGCATGGTGCTAGACCAACAGAGTCCGGAGAGAACGAACATGTCGTTCGCGACCACGAAGTGTCCCCTGGTACTCAGGCCGGCGTGCTTGTGAGCCGGTACGCGGCGTTCGGGTCGCTGTAGGCCGCTGTTGTTCTGACGACCAGGCCGTCGGAGATCAGCTTGGTCAGCGCATAGCTGGCCTGTCGGTCGGTCAGGGAAAGGCGGACGGCGATCTCCGCGCGGGTCAGGGGCGACTCGACGGCCAGGAGTTCCAGAACCCGCTGCTTCCGCAGATTAGGCTCATGGGTCTCCTGACTGTGAGCAGTCCTCGCGGATTCGTGTCGCGGCAGGCGCTCGGGGATCTCGGAGAAAAGTGTCGGATTTGAGTCCTCGGCCGCGTCGTCCAGGACGTACCGTGCCCATCTGCGCTGGTTGACCATTTTGACCAAACCGCGGTGGACAAGATCCCCCAGCTCACGGCGGGCGATTTTGCTGTCTACCGACAGTTCGATCCTGTACTCGTCGCTCGTCAGTGCTCGGCCGGTCCGAAGTATCGCGAGCGCCATCTCCTGCGTCGGGGAGATGCCCGGTTGAACCAGCGAGTACAGCCAGGACCGTGTACCTTCGTCGAGCAGGGTCCTATTCGGTAGGATGACTCGAAAATCGCTTATTCGATCCCTGAACTCGGGAGGCACGAGACCAGCTTCCCGCAGGCTACTGAGTACGTTGGGGATACCTGTCGCTCGCCTCTCGCACAGGGCCCTTCGATATTCTTGAAAACGGACGTTCTCAAGAATATCGACGAGCGCCCGATTACGTGCGGACGCGATGTTGTCATCTCCCAGCCGGTCTATCGTTACTGGCCCGAACAGCCCACCCGGTGAGATCACTTCAAGGCGATCGGGGTACATCTCGACCTGGATGCGTGTCCCCCTGGACATCGGACTGTAGTCACGGTGGGCGACGGCGTTGACCAAGATCTCCCGTAGGGCCTCCGGCGGATACTCCCAGCGGTCTTCTCGGCCAATTCCTTCCACCATCCCGCGCCTGCTCATACGGGCGAGCAGGACGGCAAAAACCTCCTCGAGGAGGATCGGGGCCGGCCCTTCCAGAATCTTGTTGTCCAGGAATCGTTGGCCGTCTGGACCGGGCTCTCCCTTGCGTTTCGTTGGGTAAACGGTCACCGTAACCGCGCATCCGCGCAACGCATCGAAACCTTGCGGATCATGGCCGAGCGCGAGGAGCCCGCCCAGCGATGGCACAAGCTGCTGGGGGGACGTAATGAAGTAACAAATACGTGATCGAGAGCATCATCGCAGGTCACAGGCCTGTGGAGGGTTCGAAACGCGCAAGTTATTTCATTTCGACTCCTGGGTATCTAGCGCGCTCTTGACCAGCACGCCGCACCGATGGAGCAAATCATCGTCGTCCCGGCGTGCCAACGTCGGTCGGGACCGGCGAAGCTCCCGCAGAAAATCCGTGACGAGTTCGTCGTCCAGATCGACTCGTCTGGCTTCTTCGACGGGCTCCCGATCAAACGTCGGCTGGCCCCGGTTGATCAATAATTGGCTCACCTCGTACGACGAGAGCCGATGATCTCCATCCGAGATGCGGATATATGAACCGTTTGGCTGCCCCTTGCTCCGCAGGTAGCAGGGCTTGTCTGCTGCGTCGAGCTCCGGCACCTCGGTGACGACAAGGGTCCTGTCCCTCGAACTGCGGCAGGCTGATCAGCGGCACGAGGGGTGGATGGAGGGCATCTCGACACAGTCCCGCGATGTCGGCGGAAAGCTTCGCGGCGTACTCGCAACCGGTGGTCGCGAACCCGCGTCCCTCGTCGAGGCCTAAGATCAGCGTGCCTCCGCCTGGAGTGTTTGCGAATGCGCACAGGGTCTGTGCGGTCTCATTGGGCAGTTTGTCGGTTGACGCCAGCTTGACCTCAAGTCCTGCGTCGTCGCGACCGATCCGGCGAAGCGCGGCAACCAGCTCGGCCAGTTCTGCTGCCTGCATGTGTCAGCCTCCCAGTGAGCCTGACACAGCCTAGCATGATGTTGTGAGGCTGTAGAAGCCTTGTTAGGCTGTGTCAGGTACCCTGCATCCAGGCCCTGGGGGCAGGCGCCGGACCGGCTCTGCGTCCGCCTGTGGTTGGCGTTGGGGCGGCGGCTAGTGCCCATGACGTGCACGATCGACGGGGTCTGGCTTGCCGCCAAGGAAGTATCGGCTATGGGCCTGCACCTGAGCCAGATCGCCGAGGAAGACGACCTGCTGACCAGCGATCCGTTGGCGCTGCTGATCGGGATGGTCCTGGACCAGCGGATGTCGGAAAGAACGAGCGGGACGGGCGGCTCCATGCCCGTCTGACCGCGTGGGGCCTGGCTCCGGCCCGCGACTGCCGGAGCCAGAGATCACAGCGGCGACCGTGTCAGCTTCTCGGCGCGCACCGCGGGCATTGTGGTGTCGTACTCAACTCGGGTCGGAGGCGCCCTCACCGGCGGCGCGTTCGTAGGCGCGCAGGGTGCTGACGACCAGGTGGCGTTCGGCCGGGGTCAGCGGTTGGAGCGCCTCCCGCCAGGCGCGGGTGCCCGAGCCGAGCCATCCCTCGATCACGGGGCGGCCCGTGGTGGCGATACTGACGATCCGGCGTCGGCGATCGCCGGGATCCTCGTGCCTCTCGACGATCTTGGCGTGGTCCAGGTCGGCGACCATCAGGCTGACGGTCGTGGGCGCGACCTCCAGCCGCGTGGCCAGTGCGTTGACGGTGGTGGGGCCGTCAAGCAGCAGGTAAGAGAGCAGGGACAGGTGCCGTGGGCCGAGCGCCAGGCCGGCGAGCTCGGCGGGCGGCGGCGTCCGTTTCGCCCGCCCGACCAGCTGCGGCATCAGTAGCAACAGCGCGCGGACAGCCTGGTCCACATCGAGCTCGTCCTCGCTCCGGCTTGACATGGCCCTCCTCGCCTCCTTTACCTTTGCAATCAAAGATACTTTGCATCCAAAGGTAATCTCAGATGTAGCACCTGCGTGATCGGAGAGTCATGACCACCCTTGTCACAGGCGCCAGCGGGAACATCGGGTCGCGTCTGGTCGCCACGCTGGCCGGGTCGAGCCACCCAGTTCGTGGCTCGTCCCGTGATGCGACGAGCCTACGGCTGCCCGCCGGCGTCGAGCTGGCCGAACTCGACCTCGCCGACCCCGGGCCGTCGGCGGCGAAGGTGCTGCGAGGGGTCGAGACCGTCTTCCTCTATCCGGTGATCGGTACTGTCGAGGCCTTCGTGGCGGCGGCTGTGGACGCGGGCGTGCAGTACGTGGTGTTGCTGTCCTCGCCGGCGGCCTACGAGGTCGGGGAGTTCGACCGGCCCATCGGGCAAATTCACCGCGGGATCGAGCGGGCCGTGGCCGAGTCGGGTCTCTCGCACACGGTGCTCTACCCGAGCTGGCTCGCGACCAATACCCGGCGCGGCTGGGCAGATCAGATCCAGACCAGCGGACGGGTCGCGATGGCGTTCGCGGACGCCCCTATCACGCCGATCCATCCCGACGACATCGCCGAGGTCGCCGCCCACCTCCTTACCCAGGAGACCTTCCGTTCCCGGATGCAGATCCTCACGGGACCGGAGCCGATGCGCCTGCGGGACGCGGTCGCGATCATCGGCGACGTGCTCGGTGCCGACGTCACCGTCGAGGACGTGACCCGGGAGGAGGCACTGGACCTCGACCAGGGCCGAATTCCCCGTCCGATCCTGGAAACGCTGCTCGACGTGGCCGCGGCGACCATCGGCCAGACCGCCCCCGTCACCAACACGGTCGAGCGGATCACCGGTCACCCGGCCCGGTCGCTGCGCTCCTGGCTCGAAGCCCACCGGAGCGCCTTCCAGCGCGGCTGCCCCCTGCCTCGGGCCGAACTGCCCTGTTCGCCGTCGTGCGTCTGGGTCTGTCCGTGTCGACATTGTCGCGGGCGGGATGTCGTGTCATCGGCGGATGGGTTGCTGCTCCGAGACGGTTCGGGTGTCCGGGCTGGGTGGCGGCACTGGCGCCGTGACGAGCGCTGGCGGCGGGGCATGATCGCGAAGGTGCTGACGGATCTGGCGGTGAGCTTGGCGCTCGGTGGGGCTGCCTTGCCGACATCGCGCTGCTGCGCGGGCGCCCGCCCAGCGATGCGCTCACGTAGCCGTTCGGTCAGCGACTCACGACAGTACGGACGACGTCGACCGCGCTGTGCTGGCCAGCGGATCGACGGCTGGGCCTGTGGCTATCGTGATGACGGTGGGACTTCACTTGAGCCAGATCGACGAGGCTGACGAGCTGCTGACGAACGACCCGTTGGCGCTGTTGATCGGGATGGTGCTGGACCAGCCGGTTTCGGAAGGATGGAGCGGGACGGATCGTTTCGTGCCTGCTTGACCATGAAGCGTCGCGTGCCGCTCTGCGGCCGCCGGAGCAAAGAGCCGCCTGGTGCTTCGCCTCCTGCCCTCCGCTCAGCTCTGGGCGTCCAGCCTCAGCAGCGGGACAAGGCGCTCGAGCTGGTCGACTGCTTGGGAGAGATCGGGGGCGAACGGGTTCACGAGTACGTGGTCGGCGCCGGCATCAATGTGGGCGATGAGCCTTGCCGCGACAGCGGTCTCGTCGCCCCAGGCGAGGACGTCGTCAATCAGGCTGTCGCCGCGTTCAGCTATGTCTGCCTCGCTGTAGCCGAGCCGGCGGTAGTTCCTGGTGTAGGGGGAGTCAGGGGCACCCACGCCGAGATCGAAGATGGTCCGCAGCCAGGTCCGGGCGGCCTGCGCATCGCGCTCAAGGATCATGGCCTGGTGCGGGATGACCAACGGGTCGGGGCCCAGCACGGCGCGGGCGGCCGCCGTGTGCGCCACCGGCTGCAGGAACGGGTGGACGCCGTCGGCGCGCTCGCGAGCCAGCCGGTGCACGCGCGGTCCGAGGGCGGCGAGGACGCGTGGGTATCGCGGAGCTGGCAGCTGCGGAAGGTGCGCAGCGGCCTCGTCCATCGCGTCGAGATAGTCACGCAGGTGGGAAAGGGGTCGTTCGCCGGACTGGCCACCGAGGCCGAGGAGGAATCGCCCAGGATAGGCCTCGGCCAGTGTCGCGGCGCCGGTGTGCATCGCGCCCGAGGCGCGGGTGCTGATGTTCGCGATGCCCGTGCCAACGATGATCCGATCAGTTGAGGCAAGCATCAGCCCGTGCTGCGCAAACGCCTCGCGACCGGTGGCCGGTGCGCCTGGCGGCGTCTCCCCGCTCCACACCGACCCGTACCCCAGCCGCTCGATCCGGGCGAGCTCCTGGCGCTGGGTGGCAACTGGACTACTCAGCAGGACGAACGGGGGAAGCCATACCCCGAACCGACCCAGGCGTCGGCGGACCTCCGAGATGCTCATTGCCGATCCCTTCTGTCGCTCCACCTGCCGGAGGTACCCTCCGGTCGCGTCGAACATACCGGAGGATGCCTCCGGCAAGGTGCCTGGGGAGGAGGTAGCCTCCGTCTATGTGCTGCGAAGGGAAGGCGATCGGGCGGGGTGGCTGAGACGCGGCCCATGCGTGCGAATGCCAGAGCCAACCGCGAGAAGTTGCTGGCGCATGCGCGTGCCGCGTTCATCGAGCACGGCACCGGGGCCTCCCTGGAAGGAATCGCCCGCCAGGCCGAAGTCGGCATCGGGACGTTCTATCGCCACTTCCCGACGCGGGAGGCCCTGCTCGAAGCGGTGCTCCATGAGCGTTTCGATGATCTGACCGCGCGGGCGCGCGAACTCTCGGTAGATTCATCGCCGGGTCCATCGCTGACGATCTGGCTACGAGAATTCATGGAGTTCACCGGCGCCTATCGAGGGCTCGCGGCCGCGCTCCTACGGACCCTGCGGGACACGTCGACCCCGCTTCACGCGGCCTGCGAGAGCATGCGCAAGGCTGGGACGTCTCTCTTGGCCCGCGCGCAGGAGGCTGGCGCGATGCGCGTGGATCTTGACGCCGTCGAACTGTTCACCGTGGTCAGTGGACTCGCGTGGGCGTGCGAGCAGACAGTGACCACAGTTCCTGGAACTGCGACGGCAGACCGCCTGCTGACCCTCGTGTTGGAGGGTCTTCACAGCCCTGGCGGGTCGGCAATTGACCACAGCTGATGCGGGGCGGACGCCGGTCGCCACCGGAGTAGCGGGCTGGGGCGCTACGGTGACGTCGTGGGGCTGCATCTGAGCCAGATCGACGAAGCGGACGAGTTGCTGACGAACGATCCGTTGGCGTGGCTCATTGGGATGGTGCTGGACCAGCCGGTCTCGGAAACATGGAGTGGGATGGGACGGTCCGCGTCCGCCTGATCGCGGGCTGTCCACATTGCGGGTCCGGTCGTCCGGGTCGGTCGTCCACCCGTTCGCCATGCGGACAGGGTTCCCGTCGGGACGCGGGGGACGGAGGAAGCGGGGTCAAAGCCGCGAATGCCAGTCCGATGACGAAGCCTGCGACTTCCTCCAGCTGACGCGCGCGTTCCAATGATCACAGCACCGCTGATAGCCCTATCTGCCCCTACCGGTTCGACGACAACACCAGCAACGACTATCACCGCCTCGTCCTGCACCACGTGGCCGCCGGCAGCTATCCCGTCCTCGCGCACGTCGAAGGCGGTCACACCGACCCGCTGCCCACCTTCCCGATCGGCGTGTCGACCACCGTCGACGGAACCGACCTGATATTCGAACAGCCAGCAGTAGCCGCATGACTATCTGACCGGCGGCGCGACGGTGCCGCCGGGGTCCGCCCGTGCTAGCATTGCTATCAGGAGGTGGTCCCGATGGCGGCGGTCAGCATCCGAGACCTCGATGACGGTGTGCGGGAGCGACTGCGCATACGTGCGGCGCACCACGGCCGTTCGATGGAGGCCGAGATCCGTGCGAT
>NZ_CDWRCM010000059.1:10534-21650 GCF_977927585.1 Frankia sp. CcWB2
CCTCACCGAGGCGGTCAGCGAGCCCGAGGATGCTGCCGGTTTCGCTCAGACCCTGCTCGCCCGGTTCGGCGCGCTTGGTGGCGTCGACCTCCAGCTGCCAGCGCGGACACAGGCACCGCGGGCAGCGGACCTGTTCACGTGACCGGGTGCCACCCTCAGAATGATCGTTCTCGATACCAATGTCATCTCCGAGCTCATGCGCGCAGTACCAGCAGATCGCGTCGTAAGGTGGGTAACCAGCCGACCCGGTGACGCCTTGAACACGACCTCGATAAGCGTGGCCGAGGTCCGTTACGGCATCGTCCGACTGCCATCCGGTCGCCGCCGCGAGTTGCTGATGGCAGCCGCGGACGATGTCTTCTCGGCGTTCCAGGACAGAGTCCTGCCCTTCGACGTCACGGCGGCCCGCCACTACGCCAGCCTCGTGGTCGAGCGTGAACAAGCCGGGACTCCGATCAGCGGCTTCGACGCCCAGATCGCGGCTATCTGTCGATCCCGCATTGCCGTCCTGGCTACCCGCAACACCAGCGACTTCACCGGCCTGGGCTTGGAGCTGGTCAACCCCTGGGAGGCCGATGTACTGCCCGCCGAGTAGACCATCACCCGGCGTCGCCCATGGCCAGCGGCACTACGAGGATCTGTGGTCTTTGCCGCCGCGTCGGTGGACGGGCGCTACGACGTCCTGGCGGTGCCGAGCGCTGTGTCCGTGCCGCCGTCTCCCAGCCGCCGATGTCGGCGCGCACCGCGTCGAGATGGCTGAGCGCGGCGTAGACCCCCTGGTTGGTGCTGAACGTCCGGCGCGTCGGGTCGAACAGGCCGGTGCGGATCGACGATCAGCACGTTGACACCGAACGGGCGGACCTCGTCGGCCAGACCCTCCGACCAGCCCTCAGGGCGAACTTCGTCGCGCTGTACGCCGAGAACCCTGCGAACGACATCTGGCCGCCCATATTGCTCAGCTGGACGATCGCGCCGCGGCGCTGCTGGCGCATCTGCGGCAACACCGCCTGGGTGAGCGCCACCACGGCGGCCAGGCTGCCGCCAGGCGCTCGGCTACGGTTGTGCCGTGGGACTGCACCTGAGTCAGATCGACGAGGCCGACGAACTGCTGACCAAGGACCCGTTGGCGCTCCTCATCGCCATGGTTCTCGACCAGCGGGTGTCGGAAGGATGGCGTAGAAGGGGGCGAGGTCGGCCTGGCCGCAGATCGTCACGGTTGGGCTCGTAGCCTGAGTTGGACGGCCCACTCCCTGCGTGTGGTCCGGTCCGGCCCCTCGTGTGGCTGCGGTGCCACGCGGAACGCGCAGCCACACCACATTGCGCTTCACCTGCCGCGGGACCGGGTACCGAGACCGGCCGCTGGACAGCTACCTGCCGCTCGCCTCCCTCACGAAGCGGACCGTCGGCACCATGAGGTGCGCGGCTACGGTTTGCGTCCGCCCGCGACTCGGGAGTCGCCGCAGCACGGCGCCCCGAGAAAGCCGCCGCCCCGCCCCAACGCCCTGATCCAACCGGGCGTCGTAGCCGTGGTTGCCAGCCGGCGGCCGATCGAGGATGCCACGGCCGGCGTCCTCGCCGTCCGCTTCTACCAGGAGCACTCGGCCGATGCCGTGCCCCGCAGAGGCGATCATCTGGACGCAGCGGCGGCTACGTACCCGCCGCGTCAACTCCCGCCAGCTTCGTTCCGAATCTTGTCGTGGCTTTCAGACCGAACTTACGACCGTCGATCAAGGATTCGGGGGTCTGACCAGCGAGAACGGCTCACGGGGTCAATTTTGTGTCCACTAACGACCTGCTACTCTCTGTTGGGTTCAGCCAGTTCGTGGTCACGCCCCGTCGCCCTAGCCTGATCGGGCCAGGTCTCCTTCGGTGACGCGGGCGGCGCCCGGCGAGAGGCTCACCGGAGGCCGCCCGCCCGGTCCCTGCTGGGAGCTCCCGGCTGACCGGGGGCGGAGCGGTCCGTTGATAGCGATTCCGATTCGTACGAACATACGTTCGAATACGGGTCTACGGGAGTCCCGGGAGGGTGCGTCGTGAGCGTCACCGAGATCTCGCGTGGTTCCGGTGGGAGTACGGAGTTCGACCGGACTCCTCCGCACGACCTGCCCGCCGAGCAGAGCGTGCTCGGCGGCATGCTGCTGTCGAAAGACGCCATCGCCGACGTCGTCGAGGTCCTGCAGACGGGTGACTTCTACCGTCCCGCGCACGGCCTCGTGTACGAGGTCATCGGCGATCTCTACGGCCGGGGGGAGCCTGCGGACGTCATCAGCGTCGCCGCCGAGCTCGGCCGCCGCGATCTGCTCGAGCGGGTGGGCGGTCCGGCCTACATGCACACCCTCATCTCGAGCGTGCCCACCGCGGCCAACGCCGGGTACTACGCCCGTATCGTCGCGGAGAAGGCGGTCCTGCGCCGCCTCGCGGAGGCCGGCACCCGCATCGTGCAGCTCGCCTACGGCGCGGCTCCGGACGTCAGCGACGTCGTCGACCGCGCCCAGGCGGCCGTATACGAGGTGACCGAGCGCCGGACGAACGAGGACTACCTGCCGCTGGGGGAGCTGCTCAACCCGGCGCTGGAGGAGATCGAGTCCATCCAGGGGCATGACGGTTCGCTGACCGGGGTGCCCACCGGTTTCGTCGACCTCGACGAGCTGACCAACGGCCTGCACGGCGGCCAGCTGTGGATCGTCGCGGCCAGGCCGGCCGTGGGCAAGTCGACCCTCGGCCTGGACTTCGCCCGGGCGGCGTCGATCAAGAACGGGATGGCGTCGGTCATCTTCTCGCTGGAGATGAGCCGCATGGAGATCACCATGCGGCTGTTGTCCGCCGAGGCGCGGGTGTCCCTGCAGAACATCCGCACGGGCCGGCTCACCGATGACGACTGGGGTCGCCTGGCCCGCCGGATGGGCGAGGTCGCGGAGGCCCCGCTGTTCATCGACGACAGCCCGCACCTGACGATGATGGAGGTCCGGGCGAAGGCCCGGCGGTTGAAGCAGCGCAACGAGCTGCGCCTGGTGATCCTCGACTACCTGCAGCTGATGTCGTCGCCCAAGAAGGTGGAGAACCGTCAGCAGGAGGTCAGCGAGATCTCGCGGTCGCTGAAGCTGCTCGCCAAGGAGCTCGACGTTCCGGTGGTCGCCATCTCCCAGCTCAACCGCGCCTCCGAGCAGCGGGCCGACAAGCGTCCCCAGGTCTCCGACCTGCGCGAGTCCGGAAGCCTGGAGCAGGACGCCGACGCAGTGATCCTGCTGTACCGGGAGGACACGGTCGAGAAGGAGTCGGCGCGCGCCGGCGAGGCGGACCTCATCATCGCCAAGCACCGCAACGGGCCGACCGGCACCGTCACCGTCGCCTTCCAGGGCCATTACTCACGGTTCGTCGACATGGCGAACTGAATTCTCGGCCCGGGGGCGGGACGAGGCCCACGGGTGGAGAGCGCCAGCGGCCCGGCGGCGGGCCGGGTGGGCGCCCGGGTGTGTTTGGCGTGGTCATGGTCCATGTTGGCGGACCGCGATCTCCCGATGGTGCCAGACTGGGCGGTATGAGTTTCAGGATCATCCATGGCGAGTGAGGGGCGGGACGGCGGGCAGCCCGCCGGAGCGGTCCTCGAAGTCGCCCGGTTCGACATCAAACCGGGCAGCGAAGACGATTTCGTCGCCGCGTATCACGGGGTGCGTGCGGAGCTCGTCGGCACGCCGGGCTGTCGTTTCGCGCGGATGACCCGCGGGGTCGAGTCACCGTCGAGTTTCGTGCTGCTCGTCGAGTGGGACAGCCTGGACGCCCATCTGACGAACTTCCGGGAGTCGGAGCGGTTTGCCCGCTGGCGCGCCGCCCTCGGCCCGTACTTCGACGGCACCCCGACGGTGGCGCACAGCGCGGACGTCCCCGCCGGTCCCGACCCGGCCTGACCCTCGACGACCGCCGGACTTCTGATCATGACAGCGTTCTTCGGGTACCTGTTTTTCGCGCCGCTCACGGCGCTCTTCTTCGGTTTCCTCATCTGGCTGGTACCGGCGATCCTGCTTCGGAACACGGACGTGGTGAGCCGGCTGAACCTGCGGCCCTTCGCGTTCTTCGTCACCGGCTACGTCTTCAGCGGGCTGATGGCCCTCTACCTGCTGGTGCTGGACGCCGGCCACGACGTCGCGCCGGCGGCCGGCGTCGTCGCATCCCTGGCCCTCGTCTGGGCTGTCCGGCGGCAGTGGCGCCGGCACCGGCCACTGGGCACGCGGCAGGTGGCGAGCATGCGCCGTGACGGCCCGGTCCAGCCGGGGCAGCCGGGTTATCCCGGTCCACCGGTGCCGTCGGGTTATCCGCATCAGCCCGGCCACCCGTACCCCCCCAGGCCGCAGGCCGGGCCGGTCGCGCGAGGTCCGTCCGGGTATCCCGAGGCCGCCGGATATTCGCCTACGCGGCCGGATCAGCCCGGCCCGGGCGGGGGAGGAGACGACCCGGCAGGCGGGGCGGGTGATCCCGGTCGCCCCAGCCAGTCGGGGCATCGGTCGGGGTATCAGCCGGGGCATCAGCCGGGGCCCGCGGGTCGTCCACCGGCGCCGGACAGCAGCCGCGGGGCCGGTCGGCGGATCGCCGGCTACCCCTGGGCCGTTCCGCCCAGCGGGCCCAGACTGGGGGACCTACCACCCGACGCGCCCCCGTCCCCGCCCCCCGCCGAAGCGGGCCCTGATTCCTGATTCCGGGTCCTTGATTCCGGGTCTCATCCCTGGTCCTTGGCCCCTGATCCCGTCGCTCGCCGTTCGCCGCCCGGCTGGCCGGGCCCCGCGACCTGGCTGACCGGACCCGTCCGTGCGGTGGCGTACCGTCGTGTCATCGTCTGCCAGTGCCGGCGGTCCCCGCCAGCAGCGCCGTTGAATTGATCTTCGAGGTCGAGATGCCCGCCCTGCGCTCCCGTACCACCACCCACGGCCGGAACATGGCCGGCGCCCGCGCCCTGTGGCGCGCGACCGGGATGACCGACGATGACTTCGGCAAGCCGATCGTCGCCGTGGCCAACAGCTTCACCGAGTTCGTTCCGGGGCATGTGCACCTGCGTGACCTTGGCTCGCTGGTGGCCGGGGCGGTGGCCGAGGCCGGTGGGGTGGCGCGCGAGTTCAACACCATCGCCGTGGACGACGGCATCGCGATGGGGCACGGCGGGATGCTCTACTCGCTGCCGTCCCGCGAGCTCATCGCCGACAGCGTCGAGTACATGGTGAACGCCCACTGCGCCGACGCCCTGGTCTGCATCTCCAACTGCGACAAGATCACCCCGGGGATGCTGCTCGCGGCACTGCGGCTGAACATCCCGACCGTGTTCGTCTCCGGCGGGGCGATGGAGTCGGGCAATGCGGTCATCTCCGGCGGCACGGCCCGGTCCAGGCTGGACCTCATCACCGCGATGTCGGCGGCGGTCAACCCGGACATCTCGGACGGCGACCTGTCGATGATCGAGCGTTCGGCCTGCCCGACGTGCGGATCCTGCTCCGGCATGTTCACGGCGAACTCGATGAACTGCCTGACCGAGGCGATCGGGCTGTCCCTGCCCGGCAACGGGTCGACCCTGGCCACCGCCGCCGCCCGCCGTGAGCTGTTCGTCGAGGCCGGGCGTCTCGTGGTCGACCTGGCGCGGCGCTACTACGAGAAGGACGACGAGGCGGTCCTGCCCCGGTCGATCGCGACCGCCGCCGCCTTCCGCAACGCCTTCGCGGTCGACGTGGCAATGGGCGGCTCGACGAACACCGTGCTGCATCTGCTGGCTGCCGCCGTCGAGGCCGGCGTCGACATCACCCTCGCCGACATCGACCGGATCTCCCGCACCGTCCCCTGCCTGTGCAAGGTGGCGCCGAGCTCCACCCGTTACTATCTGGAGGACGTCCACCGGGCGGGCGGCATCCCCGCGGTCCTCGGCGAGCTCGACCGGGCCGGGCTGCTCGACCCGGACCCGCATACGGTGCACTCGGCGAGCCTGCGCGAGTTCCTCGACCGCTGGGACGTCCGCGGCCCGAGCCCCTCGCCGGGCGCGATCGAGCTGTTCCACGCGGCGCCGGGTGGCGTGCGCACGATCGAGCCGTTCAGCTCCACCAATCGGTGGGACACCCTCGACACCGACGCCAGAGACGGCTGCATCCGTTCGGTCGAGCACGCCTACTCCGCCGAGGGTGGGCTCGCGGTGCTGTTCGGCAACCTGGCCATCGAGGGCGCCGTCGTGAAGACGGCCGGCGTGGACGAGAGCCAGTGGGCCTTCCGCGGCCCGGCGCTCGTGGTCGAGAGCCAGGAGGAGGCGGTCGACGCCATCCTCACCGGGCGGGTCAAGGCCGGGGATGTGATCATCGTCCGCTACGAGGGCCCCCGCGGTGGCCCGGGGATGCAGGAGATGCTCTACCCCACCGCGTTCCTCAAGGGTCGCGGTCTCGGCCCGAAGTGCGCTCTGATCACCGACGGCCGGTTCTCCGGCGGGAGCTCCGGACTGTCGATCGGTCACGTCTCCCCGGAGGCGGCCCACGGCGGGACGATCGCCCTGGTCCGCGACGGGGACATCATCGAGATCGACATCCCGGCCCGCCGGCTGGAGCTCGTGGTCTCCGACGAGGAATTGGCGAGCCGACGCGCGGCGCTGGACGCGGCCGGCGGCTACCGTCCCACGGGGCGGGAACGGCCGGTGTCCATGGCGCTGCGGGCCTATGCGGCGATGGCGACCTCGGCCTCCACCGGTGCCGCGCGCGACGTCGGTCTGCTCGGCGGCTGACGAGGCGTCCGAGCGGGCCCGGCTCGGACCGGGCTCGGACCGGGACGGGTTCAGACCGGGACGGCGGCGGGGGCGGACGACGGCGTCGCGAGCGTTACGGCGAAATCCCCGT
Organism: Frankia sp. CcWB2; assembly: GCF_977927585.1. Taxonomy (NCBI): domain Bacteria; kingdom Bacillati; phylum Actinomycetota; class Actinomycetes; order Frankiales; family Frankiaceae; genus Frankia; species Frankia sp. CcWB2. Next base: position 17,386 of record NZ_CDWRCM010000059.1, read on the forward strand.
CGGGATCCGTCCACTGCCGCGCCACCGTCCAGCCCGCCAGCGCAAGCTCCGAGGCGATGCCGTCCAGGGTGAACTTGGCGCTGATCTCGGTGAGGATCTCCTCGCCCGGCTGGAAGTCGGCCGTGACGGCGAGGGTCGCGATTGAGACGCGCTGCTCCCGAACGGAACGTAGCCGCATCTCGATCCAGGAGTTCTCGGCGTTCCAGATCGCCACGTGCGCGAATCCGCGGATGTCGAAGTCGCCCCCGAGCTCCCGGTTGATCACCGTCAGCACATTGCGGTTGAAGGCGGCGGTGACCCCGGCACCGTCGTCGTACGCGGCGACGAGGCGGTCGACGTCCTTGACGAGGTCCGTTCCCAGCAACAGGGCGTCGGAGCTCTCGGCCTGCCCGCGCAGCGTACGGAGGAGGTTCTGCCGCTGCGCGGGGCGCAGATTGCCAACCGTGCCGCCGAGGAAGGCGAGCAGCCGGTGGCCACCTCGGGGCAGCTGGTGCAGATGCCGTTCGAAGTCCCCGACCACGGCCGCCACGGAGAGCCCCGGGTAGGTGGTGAGGATCCCGCGACCCGCCCGCACCAGGGCTGCCTCGTCGACATCGAAGGGGATGAAGCGGCGGAGGTTGCCGGCCGCCCGCAGCGCGTCGAGCAGCAGCCTGGTCTTGTCGGAGGTTCCCGATCCCAGCTCGATGAGGGTGTCGGCCGGACAGGCCGTCGCGATCTCGTCGGCGTAACTGACCAGGATGGCCCGTTCCCGCCGGGTCGGGTAGTACTCCGCCAACCGGGTGATCTTGTCGAACAGCATGCCGCCGGTGGTGTCGTAGAACCACTTCGGCGGCAGCTCGCGGGGGCTCGCGGTGAGGCCGGCGAGGACGTCGCGGGCCAGCGTGACGGTGCGATCCGACTCGTGCAGGTGGCGGTCGACGGAGAGACCCGGGAATGGGATCTCCGCCGTGCCGTTCGCGCCCGTCCCCTCAGGGACGGCATCATCCGCCCGGGCGGTTGTCGGAGTCCTTGGTGTCATGGATGTGCCCTCCATCAACGTGGTGCAACCTACGGTAACCGATCTAGGAGATCATGTTACGAAGAGTGACTTGGTGTGTGTCGGCTACCAGGAGGTGATGGTCCGGAACGTCCACCCAGCCCGGTTCGTCATCGTCTGGTTCGCTTGCGACCAGGACTCCATCTTTCTCCATCCGGTATGACAGGCTGTCCCGCCAGGCGGTCGCCACGATCTGGGTTCCATCCACCACCAGCAGGTTCAGCCGGGCCCGCTCGCCCGGACCCGCCGCGTCCAGCGACAGCACGACCTCGGCGACCGCCTCGGCGAGTGGACGCTTCCCGGCGCGCTCCCACACCAGCGCGGCGAGCAGCGCGGAGTCGCACGTCGAGTCCGGGACCGGAGCGTCGGGCCGGTCGCGCAGCATCCGCCGGACGGCCACCGGGTCGACCCGGCCGTTGTGGCTGAGCAGCCGGTGGCCGTCGGTGAAGGGAGCCGTCGCGCTCTCTTCGACCGGCATGCCGACGGTGGCGCTACGCACGGCCGCCAGCACGCAGCCGGAGGCGACCGCGCCGGCGATCGAGGCGTACGAGGCGTCCGTCCACATCGGCACGGCCCGGCGGAACCGGGCCGGCGCCGCCCGCAGCGCCGGGGCGTACCAGCCGACTCCGAACCCGTCGGCGTTCACCGTGCCGTGGCGCATCCGCCTCGGCGACCACGACTGGCGCAGCAGGCTGTACGGACGCTCCAGGGTCAGCCCCGCCAGGGTCCGTGGCGTTCCGATCCAGGCGAGGTGCCGACACACCGAGGTCTCCTTCGCACACGTGCTCGCTCGTCACCCGGCGTCGCGGGCCAGCCGGAATCCGGCGAAGATCTGCCGGCGGATCGGGTAGTCCCAGTTCCGGAACGTGGCGCGGACGGCGACGGCGTCCGTCGCCCAGCTGCCCCCGCGCAGGACGCGGAAGGACGACTCCCGCCCGGCCTTCGGAAAGAAGACCTCGCTGTACTCCCGGTAGGGATAAGACGCGAAGCCCGGGTACGGCGTGAACCCGCTCGCCGTCCATTCCCAGACGTCCCCGATCATCTGTTCGGCTCCGCAGGGACTCGCGCCCGCGGGATAGGCCCCCAGCGGGGCCGGGCCGCTCGTCCGGTTGCCCAGGTTGGCACGCTCCGGAGTCGGATCGGTGTCCCCCCACGGATACCGCCGTGAACGTCCGGTGACCGGGTCGTAGGCGGCGGCCTTCTCCCACTCGGCCTCGGTCGGCAGCCGCTTGCCGGCCCAGCGGGCATGCGCCTCGGCCTCGTACCAGCACACGTGCTGGACCGGCTCGTCGAGGGGAACCGGCTCGACCCGGCCGAACCGGCGGCGTAGCCAGGTGCCGCCCTCGCGCCACCAGAACGCGGGCGCGCTCAGGCCCTCCGTCTGGCGCCATTCCCATCCCGCCGTCGACCAGAGCCGCTCGTCGTCGTAGCCGTCGGCGTCGATGAAGGCGATCTGCGCCCGGTTGGAGACGGGGATGGTGTCGATCCAGAACGCGGGGAGGTGGACGCGGTGGGCGGGACCCTCGTTGTCGAAGGCCCAGGGATGGGTGCTGGTGCCGAGGGTGAACTCGCCGGCCGGCACGAGGACCTCCGGCCGCGGCACCCGGCGGCCGGGCGGTGGCGCCGCGCCGGGAGCGAGTACCGGCGGTCCCTGGCGGAGCTGGTGCGTGGCGAGCATCGTCTCGTCGTGCATGTGCTCGTGCTGCACGACCATGCCGTAGATGAAGCCGTCGGCGAGCAGCCGTTCCCGCTCCGGTACGGCAGCGGTTTCCGCGGTGGCGCCGGCCACCGGTCCGAACCGGTCGGGTCCGAACCGGTCGAGGAGGTCGAGGGTGCGGCCGCGGACCTCGTGCAGGTACGCCCTGGTCTCGGCGGGGCCGAGCAGGGCCAGTCGGCTGCGGCTCGCGCGGCTGTGCCGGAACGCGTCGTAGATGTCGTCGAGCCCCGGCCGCGTCCCGGTGCCGCCGGCCAGCGCGCGCACCAGCCAGAGATCCTCGTAGTTGCCGACGTGAGCGAGGTCCCAGACCAGCGGGGACATCAGCGGCGAGTGCTGGCGGAGGAGATCCTCCGCGGCGATGTCGGTGTACGTAAGTGAACGCCGGCGCGTGGCCCGGAGGGCGTCGGCGACGGTGTCGGCGGTGATCGGCATAGCCTCCTGGGTCGGCATAGCCTCCTGGGCGGCGGCGGTCTCCCGGTCGGCTGGGTCGGCTGGGTCGGCCGGGGACGCCGGGGACTGGGTCAGACGAGTGAGACGCACCGGTGGGCCTCCTCACGCAGCAGACCGGTCGGGCCGATCGCGAGAAGTCGTTCGGTCAGTTCGTCGGCCGGACATCGGCCGCGGTCGAGGTAGCGCCCGGCGAACGACTCGACCGTCTCGGCGAGATCGGTCGCGCCGCCGCGGCGCAGGGCGCTCACGGCCAGGTCGACGCAGCGCACCGCCGCGCGTCGCAGGGGCTCGTCGGCCATGCCGAGCATCGCCGCGGCCGGCCAGCGATGCGCGACGGCCAGGCACGCCTCGAACGCTCCGTCCGCGGCGACCGGGTCGTCAAGCAGTACCGTCGGCATCGCGACGGCGGCCTGCCAGCCGTCACCTGGTTGCGCGTCGAGGTAGCGCAGCTCCCACCAGCCACGCGGTCGGACCGGCGGGAACACCGTGGTCGCGTGGTAAGAGAGGTCGTCGCGGGTCGGGGGACGGGTGACCGGGCCGCGGCCGGCGAGCCAGTCCCCGAAGGTCGAGCCGTCCCGGACCGCGACGAAATGATGATCGTTTTTGGGGTCGCCGGCCCCGGCGGGATTCCCGACCATCATCAGCTTGGCGTCGAGCAGGTACCGCGCCCACAGGTCGACGAGATCGGGCTCGGTGTCGCTGGACCCCGGGGCCGTGAGAGCGGCCGCGACGGGCCGGGTCCGGCTCGCGTCGATGCCGTCCCACACCGCCTGGCGGGTCGACCGCCATCCGGTCCGGCGGCCGGCGTACGCGGGTGAGGCGGCGAACAGGGCGGTGAGGACCGGGCCGAGAGCGTGGACGAGTTGGAACCGCCGCGCCGCCTCGGCAGGCGAGCCGCCGAGGTCCAGGTTGACCTGGACGGAGGCGGTCGAGCACATCATCACCGTGCCGGACGCCCCGCCCCCGGTCCGGAAATGCTCCTCCATCGCCGCGTACCGGGACGCGGTGGTCTGCCGCATCCCGACGCGCAGGGGATCGACCCCCATGCCGACGAGGGCCAGG
>NZ_CDWRCM010000060.1:0-13483 GCF_977927585.1 Frankia sp. CcWB2
GCGCCGAAACCATGCGGTCACATGCCGGACATCCGGGACGGTTGCGCGCCGCTCTGCGATGTTCGGGGGATGCCCGAAGGTCGGTACACTAGGCGGCCACCCATCCCGCACGGCCGCCTTCGACGGGCTGTGCCCGGGCTTCTGATCTTTTTCGTACCGCACGATCTTAGGCATTCCGACCGGCCCCGGGGAAGCGGCCCGGTTCCCCTTCGGCAGCCGGACCGTCCACCGCCACACCGCGCGGGCAACCGTGAGGAACCGCGGACGAGGACAGCCATCGCAGATTAGTCGCAGGTATCGGTGGTAGTCGCAGGCAGTCGCAGGTATCAGTGCCCGGCCCGCGTCCCACAGCCGGTGCCCGGTACACCGCCGACACGCCGACACGCCGACACCACCGACGCACCGAACACCGACTTCACCCCGGGGAGGATCACCCTATGAGCACCGAGAGCTGGTCGTTCGAGACCCAGCAGATCCACGCGGGAGCCCAGCCGGACCCGGCGACCGGCGCCCGAGCCGTGCCAATCTACCAGACCACCAGCTACGTCTTCCGCGACACCGACCACGCCGCCGCCCTGTTCGCCCTCGGTGAGCCCGGAAACATCTACACCCGGATCATGAACCCCACCCAGGATGTCTTCGAGCAGCGCATCGCCGCCCTCGAAGGTGGGATCGGGGCGCTCGCGGCGGCGTCGGGGCAGGCCGCGGAGACGCTGGCGATCTTGAACCTGGCCGAGGCCGGCGACCACGTGGTCTCCTCGGCCAGCCTGTACGGCGGGACGTACAACCTGTTCCACTACACCCTGCCGAAGCTGGGCATCGAGGTCTCCTTCGTCGGCGATCCCGATGATCTCCAGGAGTGGCGGGCGGCGGTGCGGCCCACCACGAAGGCGTTCTACGGGGAAACGATCGGCAACCCCCGCGGCGACGTCCTCGACACCGTCGGGATCTCCGAGGTCGCCCACGCGCACGGGATCCCCCTCATCGTCGACAACACCCTCGCGACGCCCTATCTGTACCGGCCGCTGGAGCACGGCGCGGACATCGTCGTCCACTCGGCGACGAAGTTCATCGGCGGCCACGGCACCGCGATCGGCGGCGTCATCGTCGACGGCGGCCGGTTCGACTTCGGCGCCTCCGGCCGGTTCGCGAACTTCACCACTCCCGACCCGAGCTACCATGGTCTGGTCTACTGGGACGCGCTCGGTCACGGCTCGTACATCGTCAAGGCGCGCGTGCAGCTACTGCGCGACCTCGGCCCGGCGATCTCCCCGTTCAACTCGTTCCTGCTGCTCCAGGGTCTGGAGACGCTGTCGCTGCGGATCGAGCGGCACACCGCGAACGCCCAGCGGGTCGCCGAGTGGCTCGAGGCGCGCGACGAGGTGAGCTGGGTGGCCTACCCGGGCCTGCCGTCGTCGCGGTGGTACTCCCGGGCACAGAAGGTGCTCCCCCGCGGCGCCGGCGCGATCCTGTCCTTCGGCATCGCCGGTGGCGCCGAAGCCGGGAAGAAGTTCGTCGAGGGGGTCGAGCTGTTCAGCCACCTGGCGAACGTTGGTGACGTCCGCTCACTGATTATCCATCCCGCGACGACGACGCACTCCCAGCTCACCGAGACCGAGCAGACCGCGACCGGGGTCACCCCGGATCTCGTCCGCCTGTCGGTCGGCATCGAGGGGATCGACGACATCCTGGCCGACCTCGATGCCGGGTTCCGTGCGGCCAAGAGCTGAGTCGCGTGGCACCGGTGCGGCCCTTTCGGTCGAACCGGTGCCGCCGACGGTCGAACCGGCGCCGTCGGCGCCACCGCCCGCCTCCGGGGCATGGCGCGCCGGGATCGACCCGGTGGGACGGCGCCGGTTCGTCGACCTGCCGGGACCGCTACGGCTGGAACGCGGCGGCGTCCTGCCCGGCGTGACAGTGGCCTACGAGACGTGGGGCCGCCTCGACGCCGCGGCCACCAACGCGGTGCTGGTCCTGCACGCGCTCACCGGGGACAGTCACGCCGCCGGCCCGCCCGGGCCGGGCCACCCCACCCCAGGCTGGCGGGATGGCCTGATCGGGCCTGGACGGGCCCTCGACACCGATCGCCTCTTCGTGGTCTGTCCGAATGTGCTGGGCGGCTGCCAGGGCACGACCGGGCCAGCCAGTCCCGCGCCGGACGGCCGACCCTGGGGCGGCCGATGGCCCGAGATCACGATCTCCGATCAGGTCACGGTGGAGGTCGCCGTCGCCGACGCGCTCGGCATCCGGCGCTGGGCCGCGGTGGTCGGCGGCTCGATGGGGGGCATGCGGGCCCTGGAGTGGGCCGTCGGCCATCCCGACCGGGTCGACCACGCCGTGGTCCTGGCCTGCGGCGCGGCGGCGACGGCGGAGCAGATCGGGTTGTCCGCGGTGCAGCTTCGTGCGATCACCGACGACCCGGCCTGGAACGGCGGCGACTACCACGACCGGCCCGACGGACGCGGCCCGGACGCCGGCATGGGTCTGGCCCGGCGGGTGGCCCAGATCAGCTATCGCAGCGAGGCCGAACTGAAGGAACGGTTCGCGGATCGGACCCGGCCCGACGGCTTGTTCGAGGTCGCCTCCTACCTCGACCACCATGCCGGCAAGCTGGCCGCTCGGTTCGACGCCGGCACTTACGTCGCCCTGACCCGGGCGATGATGATCCAGGACGTCGGCCGGGGGCGCGGGGGGCGCGCGCCGGCGCTACGGTCCTGCCCGGTGCCGTTCACCGTCGCAGGGGTCGATTCCGACCGGCTCTATCCCCTCCACCTGCAGGAGTACATCGCCGAGCGCGTCGGCGCGCCGTTGCGCGTCGTCCACTCGCGGCGCGGGCACGACGGGTTCCTGATCGAGACCGAGCAGGTCGCCGCAATCGTCCACGACGCCCTCCGGACGGCCTGACCCGGAACTGATTATCCGCACGATTTATCCGCACGGTGACGGCACCGCGCGGCACGGCAGCGGACGGCACCCCGGCCCGTCACCTTGAGCGTGTATGAACCGCTGCATGGTGACCCCCTCCGCCGGTCCGCCGGGTGCCCGCCCGGGCGGGCTGTTCGCCACCATCCGCGCGGCCCTGCCGGGCCTGCTCCCGAGCGAGCAGCGGGTGGCCGAAGTGTGTCTGGCCCGTCCGGGGGACGTGGTCGAATGGTCCGCCGCGCAGCTCGCGGAGGCCGCGGGAACATCGACGGCCACGGTGGTGCGCGCCTGCCAACATCTCGGCTTCCGCGGATTCCAGCATTTCCGCGTCGAGCTCGCCCGGGAGAGCGGGGCCGCGGCGCTGCGCGGTGAGATCGGCCGAACGGACGCTGCCGACCCGGTCGAGCGCCTGGTGGACACCGTCTTCGGCGCGGCGACCGCGGTGCTCGCCGACGCGCTCGGCCCGCTGGACCGGTCCCGTCTCGCGCCCGCCGTGGACCTGCTGGACCGGGCCAACCGACTGCTCGTCATCGGCAACGGCGGATCGGCTCCGGTCGCCCAGGACGCGGCGTTGCGCTTCCTCAGCATGGGCCGGCCGGCCGAGGCGCCGGGCGACTCGATCGCCCAGGAACTCACCGCCCGCCTGCTCGCGCCCTCGGACGTCTGCCTGGTCATCACGAGCAGCGGGGCGAACGAGCCGAGTCTGCGGGCCGCGGAGGCGGCCCGGACCGCGGGCGCCGCCGTCATCGGCATCACCAGCTACACGGCCGGGCCCCTGGCCGAGATCGCCGACATCAGCCTCGTGGTGGGGTCGCCCGACTGGCCCATCAGCTCGGACATGATCGCAAGCCGGCTGGCCTCCCTGCTGCTGCTCAACGCCCTGCAGCTCGCGGTCGGCCTGCGCCGCACGGACAACCCGCTGCTGGCCGGGACCGTCATGCGGGACGTCCAGGGCCACTCCGTGCGGGCGGAGGACGGCCCGCGGCGGCCCGCGGCGGATCCCGGCCGCGGAGCCGCCGATCCCTACGAGTTCTGACCGATGACCGGTCGGGTCAGTCGGGTCAGGGGACGCGCGCCAAGGGGCGCTCGGACAGCTACGAAAGCGTCCCACCGGCAAGGCGCTTGGCCGGAGATTCGTTGCGGTAAGTGACTGTCCCCCGTTTCCCGACCGTCATGGACCATTCATCTAGGTACCCGAGACTGCCTCTGTAACGAGGAACCAGGGGGCAGGCGCACTTCTGGAACAGACGTACACGGGGTGCTGGGTGGCAGAAATCCGGATCGAGGGCCTCACGAGGCGCTTCGGAAACGTCCGTGCGGTGGACGACGTCTCCCTCGACGTGGCGGACGGTGACTTCCTCGTTCTACTGGGACCGAGCGGCTGCGGGAAGACCACGCTGCTGCGCATGATCGCCGGCCTGCTGGAGCCGAGCGAGGGGCGCATCATGCTCGGCGACCGCGACATCACCCATGTCCCCGCCCGACGGCGCGACCTCGCCATGGTCTTCCAGAGCTACGCGCTGTACCCGCACCTGACGGTCGAGCGCAACATCGGGTTTCCGCTGCGGGCCGCGCGCCGCCCCAAGGCGGAGATCGCCCGGCGCGTCCGCGAGGTCGCCGACCAGCTCGAACTCGGCGGGCTGCTCCACCGGCGCCCCCGTGAGCTATCCGGCGGGCAGCGCCAACGGGTGGCGCTCGGCCGTGCGCTGGTCCGTGACCCCCAGGCGTTCCTCATGGACGAGCCCCTCTCGAACCTCGACGCGAAACTGCGCACCGCGACCCGCACCGAGCTCGCCGGACTGCACCGCCGGCTGGGCCGAACCTTCATCTACGTCACCCACGACCAGGTGGAGGCCATGTCGATGGCGACCCGCGTGGTCCTGCTCAACGGCGGCCGCGTGGAACAGGTGGGCAGCCCGACCGAGGTCTACGACACGCCGGCCTCGGTGTTCGTCGCCGGCTTCCTCGGCGCACCGCCGATGAGCCTGATCGAGGCCCGGGTGGAGGCCGACGGCGACCTGCTGGCGGTCCGCGCGGACGGGCTACGCATCCCGCTGTGGCCGGGCTTCGACGAACCCCGCGACGTCATCGTCGGTCTGCGACCCGAGAACCTGGCGCTGTTGCCCGGCCCGGCCGAGTTGCCCGGCCCGGCCGAGACATCGTCGGCATCACCCGGGTTGACGGCATCACCCGGGTTGACCGCGCAGATCGAAGGTGTCGTGACCACGGTCGAGAACCTCGGCAGCGAGGAGGTGGCCTGGTGCGACGTCCACGGTCAGGCTGTCGCGCTGCGTGGCCCCCGCCCGATCGGACTGGCCGCCGGTGACCGGGCCCGACTCACCATCGACGTCTCACGGGTGCACCTGTTCGCTCGGGCGAGCGGACGTCGGCTCGCCTGGCGGCCACCGGATTCCCGGGAATCCCTGACCATCCCCGTGCCCGGCGCGCTCGCCGCGTCCCCCTCCCCCGCTTCGGCCGCGCCCGCCGCGGTCTGAGGGGCGACCAGACCCAACCGGACCAGATCACCGCGATCCGGTCCGTCCGCCATCCCATCGATTCCGTCGGTCCCGTCGGTCCCGTCGGTCTATTGATCCCAACGTCCCGTTGATCCCAAAGAGCATCCCCGTGGCTCGACCACGCCTGCTGCGTGCCGCAGCTGGCCTCGCGTTGCTTGCGGCGCTCGCCTCCGCGTGTGCGACGTCCTCGCCCACACCCACGAGCGCGGCCGCGAACGCCAGCACGATCCCCGAACGCTCCCCGGACCAGAAGGTCTCGATCGTCTTCGAGAGCTACAACCTCGCGAACGTCGGGACGTGGAAGCCGGTGATCGAGGGGCTGCTCCGCGACTTCCAGGCGGCGCATCCCAACATCACCGTCAAGGGCCAGCCGCCGCAGAACCTGGCCGGCAGCGCGAACAGCGGCGACTACGTCACCAGCATCAAGAACCAGGTGCTGGCGGGCAGCCCCCCGGACGTCGCCCAGATCACCTTCAACGCGCTGCGCTTCGCCTCCGGCAGCCTCGGCGCCCAGCCGCTCGACACACTGGTCGGGCGGGAGGCCGTTCAGGCGAACTTCGGCGGCGAACACCCGTTCGCCCCGAAAGCCCGCACCCTCGGCGATGTCGACGGCAAGACCTACGCCGTCCCGTACGTCTTCTCCACCCCGGTTCTCTGGCTGAACAAGACCCTGTTCACCCAGGCCGGCCTCGACCCGGCCAAGCCGCCAAAGACCTGGGCGGAGGTAAAGACCGCGGCGCTCGCCATCAAGGCGAAGACCGGCAAGGACGGGGTCCTCATCGACTGTCTGACGAAGGTCGGGGACTGGTGTTTCCAGAGCTTGGTACGGTCAGCCGGTGGCCGGGTGATCTCTACCGACGGCACCAAGCTGTCCTTCGCCGACCCGCCGGGCGTCGAGGCGGTGTCGATGGCCGCCGACCTGGCACGCAGCGGCGTGATGCCGAACCTCGACCAGAAGCAGCAGGTCAAGGCGTTCAGCACCGGCCAGGCCGGGATGCTGCTCGAAAGCAGCTCCCTGCAGGGGATGTTCATGGCCGGCGCCAAGGCGAACAACTGGGAGCTCGACGCCGCCCAGGAACCCGCGTTCGGCTCGAAGCCGGTCATCCCCACCAACTCGGGAGCGGCACTGGCGATCTTCAGTAAGGACCCGGCCAAGCAGCGCGCCGCCTGGAAACTGACCAAGTTCCTCACCAGCAACCGCGCCTACACCGAGATCTCCTCAAAGATCGGCTACCTGCCACTACGGACCGGCCTGATCGACGACCCGAAGTACCTGCAGGCCTGGGCGAAGGCGAACCCGCTCATCAAGCCGAACCTCGACCAGCTCACCCGGATCGAGCCGTGGGAGTCCTTCCCGGGTGACAACTACCTCCAGATCTCCGACACGATGATGACCGCGGTCGAAAGCGCCGTCTTCACCGGCAAGGACCCGGCATCCACCCTGGCCGACGCGCAGAAGCAGGCCACCAGCTTCCTGCCCCGGAAGTGACCGCCGTGCCCGTCGTAAGCACCGTAAGCACCGTGAGCACCGTGAGCACTGGGAGCACGGCCACCGCAGCGAGCACCGGGACCGCCCCGGGCGCCGGCGACGGCGGGGCGCCGCAGGCGCGGCGCGCCCTGTCGCTGCCGGGCACGATCAACCTGCGCGACGTCGGCGGCTACCCGACTGTGCACGGACGCTCCCTGCGCTGGCGCACGCTGCTGCGCTCGGGCACGCTACGCGGGCTCGACGGCCGTGGGCAGGCCATCCTCGCGCAGATCGGGCTGCGCACGGTCATCGACCTGCGCGAGGACACCGAGGTGGCGCACGATCCGGACCAGCTCGGCCGGCTCGCCGCGACGCATCGGCGGGTGCCCGTCTACACCCTGCCGGTCGACCGGCACCAGACGGCCGGCGATCTGCGTAGCCTCTACGACCACGTCGTCGATCATCGAGGGGACCGCCTCACCGCGGCCATGCTCGCGCTCGCCGCACCGGGGGCACTGCCCGCGATCGTGCACTGCAGCGCCGGCAAGGACCGCACCGGTCTGGTCATCGCTCTGGCGCTGGACCTCGCCGGGGTGCCAGCCGAGGTGATCGCGCAGGACTTCGCGCTGACCTCGTACTTCCTGCGGGACGAGGCTGCGGCGGCCGTCCAGCGGATCTCCGCCCTGATGTCCACCGATGGCGAGGAGCTGCCGGCCTCGCTGATGGCAAGCCCGCCCGACCTCATCCTGCACGCGCTGGGCCGTATCCACGCCCGGCACGGGGACACCCACACCTACCTGCTCGCGCACGGGGCGACGGCGCACGCGCTGGACCGCCTCGTCGAGGCCCTGCTCGTGCCGGCGGAGGCCTCCGACGCCGGGCCGGATTCCGGTCCGGCGACCGCGGGCTTAACCCCAGCCAGTGAGCCGCAGGCCCGGAGTCCCTCCCCCTCGGGCCTGCGGCTCACCCCAGGCGCCACCCCGTCCGCCCTGAACCCCGTCCGCCCTGAAGCCATCCCCTCCCGCTCCGAAGGACGTCCATGCCGATACTCTTGGACCCAACCGCGCACACGCCCACCCACAGCCTGATCCAGATCAGTGACACCCACATCGTCCGCGAGGGTGAGCTGATGCACGGCAAGGTCGACACGTACGCCGCGCTCCGCACCGTGCTCGACCAGATCGAGGCGTCCACGCTGAAGATCGGTGCCCTGCTGCTCACCGGTGACCTCGCCGACCGCGGTGATCTGCTGGCCTACCAGCGGTTGCGTGACCTGGTCGAACCGGTGGCGGCGCGCTTGGGCACGCCCGTGCTCTACGGCGTCGGCAACCACGACTCGCGTGGCCCGTTCCGGGAGGGACTGCTCGGCGCGGAACCCACGGTGGAGGCTCACGACTACGTGCACTGGGTCGGTGACCTGCGGATCATCATGCTCGACACCACCGAACCGGGCGAGCACAGCGGCTTCCTGAGCACCGCCCAGCTGCGCTGGCTCGCCGACGAGCTGGCCACCGCGGCCCCCGACGGGACCATCCTCGCCCTGCATCACCCACCCGTGCCGTCCCCCGCTCTCGATGGTGAACTCGCTCCTGCTCGCCGAGCCGCAGAACCTCGCCGACGTGCTCGCCGGCAGCGACGCGAAGATCGTGCTGGCCGGTCACGCCCACCACGCGTCCGCGGGCGTGCTCAGCGGCGTTCCGGTCTGGGTGGCGGGTGCCACCGCCTACCGGCTACGCGCCCTCGGCCCGGCCGACCGGATAACCGGCCTGGTCGGGGGCGAGTACACCCGGATCGACGTCTACCCCGAGGGGGCCGTCGCCACCGCGGTACCGATCGCCACCACCGAGGTGGTCTACGACATGGCCCTCGACGAGGTCGTCCGGCTCGCGGCGGATTATCACTGACTCCGTCCGGCACCCACCCCCGTCCGGCACCGACCCTCGTCCAGTACGTCGGCCCTTCCCGCGCCTCCGGACTTCCCGCGCCTCCGGACTTCCCGCGCCTCCGGAAAGGATGTTTCCGAACCGTGTTCGTCGAAATCGCCATCCCGGGGGCAGCCGGCACCACGATCCCCGCCGGTGCCGCAATTTCCGCCGGTGCCGCACTCCCCGCCAACACCGCCTCCCCCGCCAACACCGCGTCACGCGTGCCGGTGCGGGCCGCCCGGCCATCGCTGGCCCGGCGGATGCTCGCTGCCACCCCGCCCTACCTGTACCTGCTGCCCGGAGTGGCCAGCCTGGTGCTACGGACCTACAAGCCGATCATCGAGGCCGTCCAGCTGTCCTTCTACCACTGGAACCTGCTGCCGAATTCGCCACGGACCTACGTCGCTCTGGACAATTACCGGCTGGTCCTCACCCTTCCGCAGCTCCGGGGCGCCGCGAAGAACACGCTGTGGTACATCCTCGGCCTGATTCCGTTCGCCATCGTTCTGCCCACCGCCATCGCGCTGGCCATCCGGGACCTGGGCGGTCGATCGCGCACCGTCTACCGGGCGCTGGTCTTTCTGCCGATACTGGTCGCGCCGGTCCCCGCCGCCGCGGTCTGGCGCTGGTTGCTGGACTCCAGAGGGGTGGTGAACCACACCCTCGGGTTCGGTGCCTACAGCTGGCTGCGGGAGGAGCGGACGGCGCTGATCGCCATCCTGGCGATCTGCGCGTGGCAGATCCTCGGCTTCGCCACCCTCGTCATCTCCGCCGGACTCACCGGCATCAGCAGTGATTACGCCGAGGCCGCCGAGATGGACGGAGCGTCGCGCTGGCAGGTCACCCGGCGGGTGACCCTGCCGATGCTGCGCTCGACTCTGCTGTTCATGCTGCTGATGACCGTGCTGCTGTCGGGGCAGTGGACGTTCCCGCTGCTCGACGTGCTCACCCAGGGCGGCCCCGCCGACTCCTCAACCAACATCTATTACCTGCTCTGGCAGTTCGGTTTCCGCAGCCTGGACTCCGGCCTGGCCTCCGCGGCGGGCATCGCGTTCTTCCTCGTCTTCGCGGCGGTGGCGGCGGTGCTGGTCAAACTGGCCGACCGGTACAGCTTCGCTGACAACTGACTCGGACCCTCGGCGACCGGATTTCTCGACGCGCCCCGGTCCCTCGATCCAAGGATGCGAACACGATGAGCAGCATGCGGATACCGCGGATACCCCACTGGCGGACCGCGGCCAGCCATCTGATGCTGGCCCTGCTGAGCCTGATCAGCCTGTTCCCGGTGTACTGGATGTTCGCCACCTCCTTCCGCCGGCCAGACGACATCTTCGACCAGTCGCTCCTGCCCTGGCCGCTGAGCCTGGCGAACTACCGCTACGTCTTCGACAGTCTCGACATCGGCGTGCTACTCGCCAACACCTTCACGATCGCCGCCGTCACCGCCGCCGGCCAGCTCATGATGTCCCTGCTCGCCGCCTACGCCTTCGCCGCCTGGGAGTTCCGCGGCAGGACCCTGTTCTACCTGGCGTTCGTGGCCACCTGGCTGATCCCGTTCCAGGTAACGATGATCTCGAACTACCTGGTGCTGTCAAACCTGGGCCTGCTGAACACACTGGCCGGCGTCATCGTGCCGAACCTGTGCTCGGCGCTGGCGGTGCTCATGCTCCGCCAGCACATGCAGGCCTTCCCCCGGGAACTGCTCGACGCGGCCCGCATCGACGGGCGGGGATCGTGGTCCACATTGTGGACGGTCGTCGTGCCGAACCTGCGCCCGGCGCTGGCGTCGCTGTCGATCCTGCTGTTCATCACCGCCTGGAACGAGTACTTCTGGCCGGCGCTGGCGCTGCAGCGGGCGAACTCCGTCATCCAGCTGGGTATCCGCGGCTTCCTGACCCTCGAGGGCGACAACTGGGGCGCCCTGATGGCCGGGTCCGGCCTCGCCTGCCTGCCCGTCTTCGCCCTCTACCTGGTCCTGCAGCGCCAGGTCGTCGACGCGTTCGTGCGCTCCGGCCTGCGCTGACCGCGCTGCTCCCGCGGGCGATCGGCCACGCCACCCTCGCGGTGTGCCGCGCCGCCTACGAGTTCTGGGTCGACCAGGCCGACAGCCGGCCGGCCGAGTGACGGCGATCCGCGGACAGAATCCTCGGACAGAATCCTCGGAGTGACCGCCGGTGTCGTCGACCCGCCTGACATGAGAGGCCCATCATGGCTGCGCGGTCGCGACCCGGTCCCGGCCGGCGTGCTTTGCCTGGTAGAGGGCCGCGCCGGCGCGGATGAGCAGGTCGCCATGCCCGGAATCGTCCGGGTTCAGCATCGCCACCCCCACGCTGACGGTGACCGGGAGCGGACCGTCGGCGGTAGCCACCGGGCTCGCCCCGATAGCCTGCCGAAGCCGCTCGGCGAGAACACTCGCCGTCGCAGCCGGGCAGCCCAGCACGGCCGCGAACTCCTCGCCACCGATACGGCCGACGATGTCCTGCGGACGCAACGTACCCTGCACGCGTCGAGCGACCTCGGCAAGAACCGTATCGCCCACAGCATGGCCATGACCGTCATTGACCTGCTTGAAATGATCAATATCGATCGTGAAGGCGGCCAGCGGCCGCGCAGTGTGCAGATGCCTGCGAGCCAGAGCATCAGCCTCGTCGAAGAAGTGACGCCGATTCGCCAACCCCGTCAGCGGATCACTCTCCGCGAGCCGCTGCGTCTCCTCGAACAGGTAGGCATTCTCACAGGCCGTCGCCGCCTGGCCCAGCACGGCATAAGCCAGACGAGCCTGCCTGGGGTTGTAGCCACCAGCGGCCCGCGAGGCGATCAGAACAACGACGGTGAGGGCCGGCCGGCACAGGGCCGGCACGGCCAGCCAACTGCCCACCGGGTACCGCTGGCCGGGGAGCACCTCCGGCAACGTCCGGTGCGGCCCGATCATCCCACCACCATGGAACGCCAGCAGCAGCGGGGAGGCCGGGAGCGGGACGACCATCGCCCCGACCGCCCGGCTATCCACCTGGCCGTAGACCGCCACGACCCGCAACGTTCCGCACGGCTCCCGGGCGAGCGCCCACGCCGCCTCGCACGGAAGCTGCGTGGCGGCCGCCGTCATGACCCGCCCGAGGATCTCCGGGGGAGTCACCGCCCTGGTGGTCTCGACGACGACCCGGTGCATCGTCTCGGCCAGTTCCCGCCGCTGGCGCTCCGCCATCAGCAGCCTGCGCAACTCCGCCGCGTCGGCCTCGCGAAGCGAGATCAGTTCCCGGTCGTGCCCCGGCGCGGCGAGGAGCAAGGCATCCTGAATCTGGTTGGCGACCATGCCCGCCGTGGCCGTCAGCAGCGGCCCGGCATCCCGGCGCGGACAGGTGAGATCGAACAGGCCGAGCGTCTGCCCCGTCGCCGGATCACGCAGGGGAACACCGGCACAGGCGAACTCGCCGAGGGGCTCCGCGTAGTGCTCCTGACCGAACACGTGCGCCGGCCTGTGCTCCTCGAGAGCGGTGCCGATGCCGTTGGTGCCGACAAACCGCTCGGCGAAACTAAATCCGGGCACCAGCGATATACGGTCCAGCCGGCGTTCGAACGCGGCGTCGCCGGTGCACCGCACGAGCACCAGACCGTTCGCGTCGGTGACGATCGCGCTGACGGCCTGCCTGGCCAGGCGGTCGGCGAGCTGGCACAGGACCGGTTCGGCCGCGCGCACGACAGGTGCGTCGAGGTCCGACGCGGCGGGGAGAGGCTCGGGGCTGTCCGCGGCCACCGCCCACCGCCGCGACCGCATCCACGACTCGCGGATCGGATCCCGCACCCCACCGGGCTCGCTGGTCTCAGCTGAGATCCCAGCGGTGAAGAACCGCTCGCGCACCCGCTCGAGCGAGGCTCCCTCCCCACCGTTGAGGCGAACCCCCGAGGCCCGTCCGGCTCGCCGAGACGGTCTTGACCGATCCGGCATGACGCACCTTCCCGCACCTTTAACCGTGTGACCTGGGGCAAGTATATGCCGCTGGGGCATGAGCTCAGAATCATAATCCGCTTAGCCCTGCTCGCCGGAGAGGGCAAAAATTGCAGAGAAAGCAATATCCAGTATTTTTCTCCCGAAAATCGGTCTTTCATGTGCTTGGTAGGCGGGGTGCGGTGCGGCCGCCTGCACGGTGTTAGGAGTCGAAATGAAATAACTTGCGCGTTTCGAACCCTCCACAGGCCTGTGACCTGCGATGATGCTCTCGATCACGTATTTGTTACTTCATTACGTCCCCTTAGTGACGTTGGGGCCGGCCTCCTCGATGATGCCCGCGCCCTCGTGCCCGCCGACGATCGGGAAGCGGGGCGGCAGGTCGCCGACGGCTGTCGGAGCCCCGGCGCCGAACAGGGCGGCCGGACAGGCGTGGCCGTCGTCACATCCGCCATGGGCGATGGCAATTTCGGCGCCGAAAGCATGCTACTTCCCGAAAAGGGAGGCGGTCTCAACCGGTCGGTGCGCCAGCTCTGGTAGAAGGGCTGCCCGCCGTCACCGTGATGATGATTCTGGGATGGCTACCCGTGGCCCGCAGGCTTCCGCACCCCCGACCGTCGAATCAATTACGTCCGAGGTAATGGGGGCTGGCGCCACCGGGCACGGCCGAGAAGATCGCCGCAATGACGGTGGTCGAGCGTGGCAA
>NZ_CDWRCM010000060.1:13829-14209 GCF_977927585.1 Frankia sp. CcWB2
GTCCAATCGTTCGGCGAGCGCGATGAGGCTCGCATCGGTGCCACCGAGCGGGAGATCCCGATATCGACCGGCCAGTTCCCGCACTCGGGACCAGTCCGCATGCGTCAACGTCTCCACAATGAGCGCATCGTCGATGATCGACGTGTAAAGAGCCAGTTCCGCCGTAGCGCCCAGTTCCCGGTTGATAAGATAGGCGGCTTCCGCGATCACGAGAGGTGACCCGCCCCCTCGAGCTCCTCCAGAAGATGTGCGCACACCACATGGTGAGGATCGCTGCGGTCAGTGGCAGCGACGATCACTCCGGTGTCGACGAGGAGCACCCGGGTTCAGTCCCGGCCGAAGCCGTCCGCCAGAAGGTCGTCGATGCGTGCGGTGATGCC
>NZ_CDWRCM010000060.1:14452-17346 GCF_977927585.1 Frankia sp. CcWB2
AACGGGGACGGACCCGGCCGGTCCGCGAGATCGGAGGGCTCCGTCAGACAGGCGGGGTGATCATGTCGTCAGCGATCCGCTCGATCCTGGCCCGCAACTCGGCCAGGGGGAGCCTCAGGTCGAGCACGTACGTCACGAGCGATGGGCGCGGGACCCCCGATCCGGCGCCGGATGACGTCGCCACGACCGCCGGGCTGGCCGTCGGCCCGCTCCGAGCCGGCGTAGACGAGCCGTCCCTGCCGGGCGCCGAGCCGGGCACAGTAGGCGATCATCTGGTGGTACACGTGCGCGGGCGCGCCCTACCGGATCGCGAGCCGGTACTTCGCGTCGAGGACAACCGTCGGGATCATCCGCCCGCCCGGGCCCTCCGGCCGGTACAGCACGAGATCGGGGCGCATCTCCAGCGTCCGGTCCTCGTCGAGGTGGTGGGTGCGGTCCTGCAGGCGGACCTCACCGCCCCGACGGGTGAGGACCTCGTCGACGGCGTGGGTCACGAAGTCCTCGAAGACCTCCCACATCTTCACCACGAAGCCGTCCACCCGGAGCGTCTCCCCGTCTTCCCGTTCGAAGGAAGACGAGCGCAGAACCGTCTCGGCGAGCCGGAGCGCCGCATGGTAAGGCGCGTTCACCCGGGTTGGCGCCCAGTCCGGCGGCTTGACGGGGCCGTGCGCCGGCTCGGCCACACCGTCCAGGGCTGCGGCGATACGGCGCAGCTCCTGGGCGGTGGCCGGTGCCACCCCGGCCAGGGCGAGCAGCGAGCGGGTGGCGGCGAGCAGCAACCGGTTCTCGGCGATGTCAACGGTGCGCTCGTCATAGCGCACCTCGAGGGGGACCATCACCCCGGACCGTCGCCGGAGCTGCGCGGACTCGCGCAGCCGGCCGCGGAGGACGGGAAGCGCCGCATCCACCTGCCGATAGCCTCGCAGCACCCCGTGCGCGAGCGCCCGCGAGGCGGTTCGGGCGAACGCCACGGCGACCGCGGGCAGAAGATCCGGCTCCTCCGCCGCCTGAACCTCGTCCTCGAACCACCTGCCGCGATCCTGCGCGTAGCCAAGCAAAAACAGCAGACGGCGGATGGTGACCTTGGGGCGGATGCGAACCTCGAACGCCTCCTCGCCCGACCCGAGGCGCACGGTGCCGACCAAGGCGTTGTCCTTGACCTCGCAGGTACCGTCGGCACGCCGTTGCCGCACCTGCGCCACCTCGCTGGCATCGAGCGCATCGGCCTGACCCTGGCTCAGCTTCCGCCGCTGCCACCCGGCGCCCTCGGTCAGCTCCACCGGTGCAAGCATGATGGCATCAGCCTGCCGCGGGGCCGAGGGGCTGCCGCAGCGCCGGTAGGCCGTACCGGGCGGCGAGATCGATGGTCTCGCCGACGTGGTGTTCGGCCAGCAGCGGCAGGATCTGATGTTCCCACACCCGCTCGAGGCCGTCGGCACTCTGGTGGACGCGGTCGCGCATCAGGTAGGACGGGCCGACGCGGGCGTCCGGGTCGTCGATGCGGCGGTTCAGCTCGCCGAGCAGGCGGGCCGCCTCGTCGGGCAGGTCGCGTGCCGCGAGCCAGCGGCGCAGCACGGACGCGGTCGGTTCGACGTCCGGATGGAGCCCGACGAAGGTGAACCGTCGGCGCAGCGCCTGGTCGAAGGCGGCGATCGAACGGTCCGCGCTGTTCATCGTGCCGATGATGAACAGGTTCTTCGGCAGTTGGAAGTCGCGCGTGTCCGCGGAGGCGTACTGGGTGGTGACGGCCTCCCCGCGGTATTCCAGCAGGAAGTACAGCTCACCGAAGATCCTGGCCAGGTCACCCCGGTTGATCTCATCGATGATCAAGAAGAACGCCTGGCGGGGATTGAGCTCGGCGGCGGTGGCGAGCCGGCGCAGCGGACCGTCCACGAGCTCGAAGGACATCCGGTTGGTGGTGGCCGCGTCACCGTCGCCACCCTTCACCTGCACCGGGCGGAAACCCTGGAAGAAGTCCTCGTACATATAGGACGGATGGAACTGGACGAGGGTGACGTTCTCGCGCCGATCGTCGGCGAGATGCCAGGCCAGGTGCCGGGCGAGGTACGTCTTGCCGGTGCCGGGCGGGCCGTAGAAGATGAGCTGCGGCCGGTCCCGCAGAAGCTCGACGCACCTGCGCAACCAGTCCCGGCTGTAAAAGAGGCCGTCTGCGAACTCGTCCGTGACCTCGCGCAGATCGTCCCCGCCGAGGACCTGCCCGGCGAGGTCGGCGTCGGCGCTCTGGGGGACGGCCCCCGTCGTCGCGATCGATGTCACCGGCGCGGGCGCGGGCACCAGGGCGTCGAGGTCGGCGACGAAATCGGAAAGATCGACGATGCGCGCTTCCGCGTTGCCGAGCAGGGCCGCCACCCGATCGGGCAGATCGAGGTAGTTCACCGGCTCGTCGGCGTTGCGCCAGTGGACCGGCCGTTGCAGGTCCGCGACGCCCCCGACGCTCTCGACGAACACCGGCGGTCCGAGGATCTCCCCGACGTAGTACTGGTCACGGTCGTTCACGACGACGAGGTCGTTCTCCCGCATCCGGCTCAGGAAGGCGTGGTACTCGCTGGTGAGCCGGCCGCGCCGGGCCGAGGTGAGCGAGGCGTGTTCGCGGTCGACCGCCCGGCGCCCCTGTTCCCAGTCGACCCCGGGCCGCACCTCCAGCCGGTCACCGGGCAGGGAACAGACCTCGTCGGCCAGCCAGAGATCCCGCGCCAGCGAACGGCCACGCCGGTCCGCGCCGCGTAGCTGGGTGACCTGCACGAAGTCGTTGAGATGCCCGGCCTGCAGGCTCGCGTCCTGGCGGTTATCGACGAAGGTGAGCAGCTTCTTGGCCCGGGAGTCCAACGCCTTCTGGCGCCGCAGGTTACGCACGATGCTGGTGCTGACCAACG
>NZ_CDWRCM010000060.1:17638-19349 GCF_977927585.1 Frankia sp. CcWB2
GAGCTGCGGCCCTCGGCGGCGAACGAGGCCAGCTTGGCGAAGTCCTGGGCCCGCAGCTGCTCGTACGAGACCCGGCAGCGCAGGCAGAACCGGAACGGCGCCGGGATGAACCAGGCCGTCATCGGCTCGGACGCCACGGAACCAGACGCCACCGAACCGGACGCCGCGGAACCGGACGCCACCGAACCAGACATGTCACGAAGGAACACGGCGCGCTCGCCGTCCGTCTCGACCTCGCTGCCGTCCGCCGTCACCCGGACCCGGCGCGGCACCTGATCGGCGAGTCTTGGCAGGACGAACGAGTGCCCGTGCTCGTCAGCGTCGAACCAGGTGTCCGGAAAACGCCCTTCGGCAATGGGATCGGTAGGCCAGGGATGATCCTCGCTCACATAGAGATAGCCGAGATCGGCTTCACTTTCAACCGCGACCGACTCCCGGCGGGCGGTATAGGAGTCGAAATGAAATAACTTGCGCGTTTCGAACCCTCCACAGGCCTGTGACCTGCGATGATGCTCTCGATCACGTATTTGTTACTTCATTACGTCCCCATAGCGGCGAGGGGTGTCCCTGCTGCGCGCGACGACGAGATATTCCTGGCCACATTCACGACAGAAGGCCAGCGGCAACAGTACCTTGTCCCGCGATCCGGGCACACTCACCTGGTATTGACTGGTAATATACCGGACCATCGTCGGTTCCAGGCTGACGTGGACCGTGTCCCCCTTGGAGAGGAACTGGTGCAGGCGAAAGGCGAACAACGGTCTGCCGTGCTCCGGATGACGCACCGCCGCGCCCTCGACGAGCATGGCCTGAATGGCGCCGGCACAGGTTTCCACCGGGAGATCCGTCCGCTCGGCGAGCTTCTCGGCGGCAGCGGCCAGGGTCGTCGAGTCCTCCCGCACCAGCCGGTCTCCGGGACCGAGAGCCAGACCGAAGGTGTCCTCGACCCAGATCGCCAGCGGATCGCCCGCGAGCCGCGCAAAGGGCTGGGGCCGGCCCCCGCTCGGCGGTGGCGCGCCGGTTGGGTCGAGCGGTACCTGCTCACCGACCCGCACCGGCGGCTCGGCATCGATGACCCGGGCCCGCAACTCCACGTCACTGACCGGTCGCCACGCCGTCGCGCGTTCGAGCGTCTCACCGATGACCCGGTCGGGCCGAACCTCCGCGCCGAACAACCGACCCGCCACGACGGCGACCTCGCGGCGCATCTCCTCGAAGGACGCCTTTCTCGACATGGTGGCCGAGGTACCGCCACACTGCATGTCCGGTGCTTCGCACGCGTCCCGTACCCGTCGGGTGAGCAGTGCGACGTCAGCACCCTGACGGCCGCGGTAGGTATGTAGTTCGTCGAGGACGAGGAAACGAAGGCCGGCGGCTGCCCCGATCAGAGCCTGGCGCTCGTGCGGCCGGGTGAGGATATACTCGAGCATCACGTAGTTCGTCAGCAGTATGTCAGGGCGCCGATCCAGGATCCGCTGCCGGGACTCGGCCGATTCCTGCCCGGTGTACCGGTCGAAGGTGACCGACCGGCCATCCACGGGTATTCCCCATTCGGGATACTTCTGCAACTCGTGGAGCTGGCTGTTCGCCAGCGCGTTCATGGGGTAGACCACGATCGCCGAGATGTGGTTCGGGCGGGGGTCACGGAGGACGGAATCCACGACCGGAACGATGTAGGAAAGGCTTTTACCGGATCCCGTGCCGGTGGTGA
>NZ_CDWRCM010000060.1:19887-22246 GCF_977927585.1 Frankia sp. CcWB2
AGCTGCCGCCGTCCCGGGCCGCCTCGATGGCTTCCCGTTGGTGCCGATACAGCGTCAGCGACCGCCTGCCGGGATCGTCGGCATCCCTCTTGACCCGGAAGAATCTGCCGCAGTCGGGGTGCAGCAGACCCGTGCCGACCAGTTCGTCGACCGTGCCGCCGGAGGCGAACGCAGGGTTGAGCGAGATCCACGGGTCAGGCCAGCGGACCTTCGCCGCCCGCTCCTGCTCGAGATAATCTCTGATCTTCTCGTCGCGAACCTCGACGAGGGAGTCGGTGAAGGCCGCATAGTCCTCGATCAGGCTCCGATGAGTCTCGAAGACCTCCACGTACTCCCTGCCCTCCTACCCGCCAGGTCCGAACAGTGTCCGGCCAGCACATCCAGGTCGGGCGCGGCGGGCCGGGTGCGTCTGTCGACGTACCCTACGGTGATCGGCGCCCACCGTCCGGCATGACGGACCGGCTTCTGCTTCTGGTGGATCCGCCGCCTGGCCTGGCCTGGCCTGGCCTGACCCGGCCTGACCGCGGCACACCGTGGGCTGTTCCGGTGGGTGTCTGTCCAGAGGCCCCGGGCCCGATTCGTCCTTGTGGACACGCACGGCCACACCGGGAACCTTGCCTGTCCAGAGGCTTCGACGTCCCTTTTATCCCTCTGGAAAGGCAAGAGAGGGGGGCTGGCTACTCGGCTATTCGAAGCGGGGCGGCTGGCCGGTCGCCTCGAGGACGGACATCCACAGATCGCCGGCCGGGTCGACCTGGTTGCGCTGGCTGATCGCGAGCGGGATCGGGATGTGGATGAACCGCCGCCGCCAGCGGCCGACGACCATCTCCGTGCGGCCGGACATCGCGGCATGCACGGCCGCGTGGGCGAGCCGGATCGTGTAGACGCTGTCGTACGGGTTCGCCGGCACGCTGCGGATCACATAGCTGGGGTCGATGTACTTCAGGTTGAGCTCGATACCCTCGGCGTCGAAGTACTCCTTGATCCGGCGGGAGAGCTCCGGGCCGATGTCGTGCAGCTTGCGGTTCCCGGACGCGTCGGTGCTCTCCGGCTGGCCGACGACGAGCTCCTGGCCGGCACCCTCGGCGACGACGACGACGGCGTGGCCGCGCTCGGCCACCCGGCGACGCACGTAGTTCAGCAGGCCGCCGTCGCCCTCCAGCTTGAACGGCAGCTCCGGGATGAGCACCACGTCCGCGTTACTCTTCGCCAGCGTCGCGTAGCAGGCGATGAATCCCGAGTGGCGGCCCATGAGCCGGACCACGCCGAGCCCGCCGGGCGCGGACGTCGCCTCGGCGTGCGCGACCCGGATGGACTCCGCGGCCTTGCCGAAGGCCGTCTGGAAGCCGAAGCTCTGGTCGATGTAGGGGATGTCATTGTCGATCGTTTTCGGGATGCCGACCACGGCGATCTTCTCCCCGCGCGTCTCGGCCTCCCGGGCAATCTGCCCGGCCCCGCGCAGGGTGCCATCACCACCGATGACAAACAGGATGTTGATGTTCATCCGGGAGAGGCAGTCGACGATCTCGGCGGGATCCTGCTGACCGCGGGAACTGCCGAGGATCGTCCCGCCGTCGTCGTCGATGTTGGCGACGCTCTCCGGGGTGAGATCGACGACGTCGTGGCCGTAGCGGGCGATGAAGCCCTGGTACCCGTTACGGAACCCGAAGATCCGCCGAACCCGGTAGTGCGAGGTCAGCTCCAGCACCAGACCGCGGATCACGTTGTTCAACCCGGGGCAGAGCCCACCACAGGTGACGATGCCCACCCGGGTCTTCGACGGGTCAAAGTAGATCTTCCGGCGCGGCCCGGCCGGCTCGAATCCGGGCAGGTCGTCGAGCGCGACACCACGCGAGGAGATCATCAGGGCAGTGTCGTCGTAGAGGACCTTGTCCGACTCATCGATATAGTGCTGCGTCGTCGGCCGCTCCCCCAGCAGCGGCAGGAGCGGGGAATCAATCCGGCAGACCCCCAGGGTCTTGACCGCCAGATCGGCATTATCCACCAGCATTGGTGCACCCACCGTTACCCGGCCCTCACGTCTCGATCGGCACTACATCAGTCTCGGTGACTTCGCTTCATACTTACCTGGACCAGAGGAGCACGGACGCCCCCGATCATCCCAGGTCTCTCCACACCGAGAGTACCGACCCAAACCACCCACCACGGCCCCGTCGACCGGATAACCCGCAACCTGCGGACGGAAACAATGGCTTCATAGGCGCGAAACCGGCGTAACAACCTGCCAACCCCGTCCCGACTTGTCCCAGGCGGACACCTCCGGGCGATGCGAGCAGGCCGTCCGAGCCGGATAACCCAAACTAGTACTCCAACCCGACTTTTGTGATCAGTTGAGTTG
>NZ_CDWRCM010000061.1:0-6693 GCF_977927585.1 Frankia sp. CcWB2
CGCTACAACAAGCTAGCCGTCCGCTACGAAGCAACAGCCACCATCGCCGCGAATCAACAAATGGCTGCCCCGATGAACTTCCCAAACAGGCCCTAGGCCAGCAGGGCGGGCCGCCAGGGCGGGTCAGCAGCATGGGTCGGGGAGCCAGGTCTCGGCCCAGAGGGAGAGGGCCGCGACCGTGTCTGCGAGGTCCGCTCCCTTCGCGGTCAGGTGGTACTCGGTCCGCGCGGGCGTATCCGGGACGACGGTGCGTCTGACCATCCCTTCGGCTTCAAGTTCTCTCAGCCGCACGGAACAGAGCCGGTCGGACAGGTTGGGCACCGCCGTCGTGATCTCGGAGAACCGGGTTGCGCCGGCCAGCATCGCGCGCACGATGGCCCCGGTCCAGCGCCGCCCAATGGTCTCGACGGCATGGTGGTAGCGCGGGCAGAACGAGGACAGCTCCACCCTGATCAGCCTATGCTTGCCCGCCATTAGCCGGCCCGATCCGGTAATAGCGGCTTACCTTTCGTCGGCTTATGACGTCGTGGGGCGAGGAGCCCGGGACTCGGGTGGAACCGGTCCCTGGGGCGTGTCGTCCGCCACGAACCGCAGATAGCGCTCGGCGGAGCGGCGCACGGCGGCCCGACCGCCGGCGCGGACGATCGCCTGCCAGAACGCGCCGTAGACGACCTCGAAATCGAAGGGTTCGAGGAGCGCGACCGCCCGCCGGACCGCCCCGGGCCGTTCCGGGATGTAGTTCGGGTAGCTGTACATGAAGCTCACCCACCGCCGGTCCTGCACCACCTGCAGGATGTCGCCGGAGAACAGCGCACCGCGCCCGTTCTCCCCGTCCGCCCAATGCAGGACCGTGCCACCGGCGAAGTGCACACCGCCGTTGACGAGGGTCAGCCCCGGGCCGATCCGGTGGGTGTCGCCGGACCAGAGCACGATCGCATCGCCGGTCCGGCCGATCCAGGCGGCGTCGGCGGCGTGGATGTAGATCGGCACTCCGCCGAAGGCGTGACTCCAGTCCACCATGGCGCCGTAGAAGTGCGGGTGGCTGACGGCGATGGCGCGGATGCCGCCGAGCGCATCAACCTGACCCGCGAGATCGTCGTCGAGGAAGGGCACGCAGTCCCAGAGGATGTTGCCCTCGTCCGTGCGGACCAACAGGGCCCGCTGCCCGATGGAGATCTTCGGTTCGGCGCCGACGCCGAACACGCGGTCCCCCTCGGGGCGCAGTACCCCGCGGTATCCTGCGGCCCGCAGCCGTGCCCGCGAGGTCCACCGCTGACCGTCCCAGCCGACGTACTGCCGTTCGTCCTCGCACACCGGGCAGTCGCCCCGGACCGCACCGTACTGGATCCCGCAGGTTAGGCAGATCGGCAGATCGAGACTGGCGGGATCGAGTGGCACGGGCGCTCCTGGGGCGTCACCTGCCGGTGTAACCACGGTGGAACACCGGGATGTCGCCGAGCCTATTCAGCCGCTGAAGCGGGCGACCGCGTGCATCTTGTTCATCGCGTCCAGAGCCGCGACCTTGTAGGACTCGGCGAGCGTCGGATAGTTGAAGACGCTGTCGATGAGGTAGTCGATGGTGCCGCCGCAGCCCATCACAGTCTGTCCGATGTGGACGAGTTCGGTGGCTCCTGTACCGAAGACGTGTACCCCGAGAAGGCGCCGGTCGTCTGGGCTGACCAGTAGCTTCAGCATCCCGTACGAGTCACCGAGGATGGCTCCGCGGGCCAGCTCCCGGTACCGGGCAATGCCCACCTCGAACGGGATGGCCTGCTCGGTCAGCTCGTCCTCGGTGCTGCCGACATAGGAGATCTCCGGGATCGTGTAGATCCCGATCGGCATCAGCTCGGCCCGCATGGCGTTGACGTCCTCGCCGCAGGCGGAGTAGGCCGCGAGACGTCCCTGTTCCATTGACGTCGCCGCGAGAGCGGGGAATCCGATCACGTCGCCGACCGCGTAGATGTGGTCGACCTCCGTGCGGAAGTCCGAGCCGACCTTGATCCGGCCGCGGTTGTCCGCGGAAAGGCCGGCCGCCGGAAGGTTGAGGATGTCGGTGAGCCCCTGCCGCCCGGCCGAATACATCACCGTGTCCGCCGGGAGCTTCTTCCCGCTTTCGAGCAGGGTGAGGGTACCGCCGTTGTGGCGTTCCACGGAGACGACCGACTCGCGGAAACGGAAGGTCACCGCAAGATCGCGGAGCTGGTACTTCAACGCCTCGACGATTTCGAGGTCGCAGAAGTCGAGCATCCGGTCACGGCGCTCGACGACGGTCACCTTCGTGCCGAGCGCGGCGAACATCGAGGCGTATTCGATACCGATCACACCGGCGCCGACGACGACCATCGACCGGGGCAGTTTCTCCAGGGCCAGGATCTGGTCGCTGTCGACGACAGTCCGTCCGTCGAAGTCGACCGTGTCCGGCCGCGCCGGGCGGGTGCCCGTGGCGATGATGATTCTTTCCGCCTGGATCCGGCGGTCCTCGGTGTCCTCGCCGCCCGCCCGCACGTTCACGGTGTGCGGATCGACGAAGCTGGCCAGTCCGGTCAGCAGGGTGACGTGGTTACGGCTGAGCTGGTTGCGAATCACGTCGATCTCGCGGCTGATGACATGTCTGGTCCGCGCCGAGAGGTCACCGACGGTGATGCCATCCTTTACCCGGTAGCTCGACCCGTACAGCTCACGCTGTGACATGCCGGTCAGATAAAGGACCGCTTCCCGCAGCGTCTTGGACGGGATCGTGCCAGTGTTGATGCTGACACCACCGATCATTTCCCGTTTGTCGACGATCGCGACCCGTCGGCCGAGCTTGGCCGCTGCGATCGCGGCCTTCTGCCCGCCCGGCCCGGATCCGATGACGAGGACGTCGTAGTCGAACATCGTCACATCCCCCGCAATCTATCGGTCTCCGGTGAACCCGAGGCTATCCGGCCGGACGGGTCGGGTCGGCACGTTGGCCGTGCTTGTTACGTCCATTTCTTCTGGGAAATTTCTCGGGAGTCGCTTCACCTGCGGATTATCACTCGAGGTAGGTGTCGCGAACCCGTCTGTGATGGCCGAGGTGTGCCGTCATGCCCGCCATATGTGCCGGTGTGGTTCCGGTTGAGAGCTTTTCGAGTCCAACTGGTGGGAACCTGTCGAGGACTTGCGCCGCCAGGCCGCCGGGCCCCCGCCGCCGGGCCGTCGGACCCTGCTGTCGGGCCGGGCCGTCGTGCCGGCAGGTGAAATTGAGGCACCCGCCACCCGTAACCAATCCGCCGCCGGCCCGTTAAACCTCTAGCGGGGGTCGTGGAGGCTGTCTGGGGGGTCTTCCACGGCTCCCGCCGCGCCGTCGGTCGCCGCCTGTCGGGTCGCGCTGTCGGGACGGGACACCCCCGTGGGTCACGGAGGTGTCCGGGAGACGCGACGGTCGGGGGAGAGGCCGCCCGACGAGCTTCGGCTACGGGTGGGTCATCGACAGCACGTCGAGCGCGGCGTCGAGCTGTGCCTCGGTGAGTTTGCCCGCCTCAACGTAACCGCGCTCGAGAACGACCTCGCGAATGGTCTTCTCCTCGGCGAGCGAGATCTTGGCGACCTTCGCGGCCTCCTCGTAGCCGATGTACTTGTTCAGCGGCGTCACGATGGAGGGGGAGGACTCGGCGTAGCGGCGGCAGCGTTCGACGTCGGCGACGATGCCGTCGATGCAACGGTCGGCGAACAGCCGGCTGATCGTCGACAGGATGTGGATCGACTCCAGCAGGTTACGTGCGATCACCGGCAGCATGACATTGAGCTCGAAGCTCCCGGCTGATCCGCCGAACGCGACCGCCGCGTCGTTGCCGACGACCTGGGCGACGACCTGACAGACCGCCTCGGGAATGACCGGATTGACCTTGCCGGGCATGATCGAGGATCCGGGCTGGAGGTCGGGCAGTCGGATCTCGCCGAGCCCGGCTCGTGGGCCGGACGAGGCCCAGCGCAGGTCGTTGGCAATCTTGTAGAGCGAGAGGGCGATCACCCGCAGCACGCCGGACGCCTCGACGAGGCCGTCCCGGGAGGCCTGCGCCTCGAAGTGGTTGCGTGCCTCAGTCAGGGGAAGACCGGTGCTGGCGGACAGTTCCTCGATTACCGCGGCGGAGAAGCCGGGCGGGGTGTTGATGCCGGTCCCGACGGCTGTCCCACCGAGCGGCAGCTCTCCGATCCGGGGCAGTGCCACCTGCAGGCGCTCGACGCCGAGCCGGACCGCGGCGGCGTACCCGCCGAACTCCTGGCCGAGTGTCACAGGGGTCGCGTCCATCAGATGGGTCCGGCCGGACTTCACGACGTCGGCGAACTCGGTCTCCTTGCGACCGAGCGCGGTGGCAAGGTGCTCCAGGGCCGGGATCAGGTCGCCGACGATGCCCTGGGTGGCGGCGATGTGGATCGATGAGGGAAAGACGTCGTTCGAGGACTGCGAGGCGTTGACGTGGTCGTTCGGGTGAACCGGGCGGCCGAGGCGCTCGGAGGCGAGCGAGGCCAGCACCTCGTTGGTGTTCATGTTGGACGAGGTGCCGCTGCCGGTCTGGAAGACGTCCAGGGGGAACTGGTCGTCCCAGTCACCACGGGCCACCTCCGTGGCCGCGTCGGCGATCGCCTCGGCGATGTCCGCGTCGAGCACGTCCAGCTTGGCGTTCACCGTCGCGGCGGCGGCTTTGATCCGGGCGAGCGCCGCGATGTGCGCGCGGGAGATCCGCTGGCCGGAGACGGGAAAGTTCTCCACCGCCCGCTGTGTCTGGGCCCGCCACCGGGCCGTGACCGGTACCCGGACGTCACCCATGCTGTCGTGCTCGATGCGGTATTCCTGCTCGCTCATGCGCCCGTTCTCCCGATGCTCGTCGCCCTTGACCTGTACTGCCCGTGCCCTGTACCGCACACTGGGGCCGCGTCCCGGCGAGATGCCGCCTGGACGCGGCCCCAGGGCCGACCTTAGGACATGTCGGGCCTGCCCCGCATGGCGCCTTCGGCGCAATGCGGGGACCCCTGGCATAGGGCGCCGTTCGGGGTTTCCGTTACCTCGCCTTCGGTGAGGTTCCTGGGGGAGCCTCGGGGGCCTTCGGCGTGATGCGGGGACAGTGAGAATGGCTATAGGGGAACGTCGGGGGCTTCGGCGCAATGCGGGGAAGGGCGGCTCCGACGAGTCTGGTGTGAGGGGCGGTCCGGGCTCAGCTGGCGGCGCGCTCGCGGGTACGCATCTCCCGGCGAAGCTCCGGCGGCAACGCAAAGAGAAGGTGCTCGTCCGCGGACGTGACCTCCTCCACATCGGTGAAGCCCCGCTCGGCGAGCCAGGCCATCACGCCGGTGACGAGCTCCTCCGGCACCGATGCGCCGCTGGTGACCCCGACGGTCTCGACACCATCGAACCAGCTCAGGTCCACCTCGGTGGAGTCGTCCACGAGGTAGGCGGCCGGCGCGCCGGCGTCGAGCGCGACCTCGACCAACCGGACCGAGTTCGAGGAGTTCCGCGAGCCGACGACGATGACCAGGTCGACCGCGCCGGCGATCTCCTTGACGGCGACCTGGCGGTTCTGCGTGGCGTAGCAGATATCGTCGCTCGGTGGACCCTGCAGGTGCGGGAATCGCTCGCGCAGCGCGTCGACCGTCGTCATCGTCTCGTCGACGGACAGCGTGGTCTGGGAGAGGAAGGCCACCCGCTTCGGATCGCGGACCTTCACCCCGGCGGCGTCCTCGGGCCCGTCCACGAGGTGGATGCGGTCCGGAGCCTGCCCGGTGGTGCCGACGACCTCCTCGTGGCCCTCGTGGCCAATGAGGAGGATGTCGTAGTCCTCGCGGGCGAACCGCCTGGCTTCAGAATGCACCTTGGTGACCAGCGGGCACGTGGCGTCGATTGTGCGGAGCTCGCGCGCCGCAGCCTCTTCGTGCACCGTTGGTGCTACTCCATGGGCTGAAAACACGACGGTGGCGCCGTGCGGCACCTCGTCGGTTTCGTCCACGAAGATCGCACCCTTGGCCTCCAGCGTCTTCACGACATGAAGGTTGTGAACGATTTGTTTGCGTACGTAGACCGGTGAACCGTACAGCTCTAGTGCTTTCTCCACGGTCACGACGGCTCGATCGACACCAGCGCAGTAGCCGCGCGGTTTGGCAAGAAGGACCCGGCCCATGGGTGGGAGTCTACGCGGCGGCCGGCGGCCGGGAAGTCGGCTAGGCGATGCATCACCCGATGGCGACATCGTCCGGTCCGGCCGTGACGAGGGCCGCCGACTGTTGTAGGGCGAGGCTGGAGGGCGAGGTTACGGTGCCCGGGTGGCACTGACATCGTCCCCGGAACAGCCGCTGCCGGTCCGCAGCGTGTCGCGCGCGCTGGGAGACTGGATCAACCGGCTGGGGCGAGTGTGGGTCGAGGGGCAGGTGACCGGGATCGTCCGCCGTCCCGGGATGGGAACGGTCTTCCTCACCCTGCGGGACCCGGTGGCCGACGTGTCCCTGCGGGTCACCTGCCCGCGCGCGGTGTGCGACGCGGTGGGGCCGGCGCTCGTCGACGGGGCCCGCGTCGTGGTGTGGGGCAAGCCGTCGTTCCACCCCGGCCGAGGCACGCTGGCCCTTGCGGTTGTTGAGATTCGCCCGCTCGGTGCCGGTGCGCTGCTGGCCCGGCTCGAACAGCTCAAGGCCACGCTGGCGGCCGAGGGGCTGTTCGCCGCGTCCCGTAAGCGGCGTCCT
>NZ_CDWRCM010000061.1:6883-16337 GCF_977927585.1 Frankia sp. CcWB2
TGTTACGGGAGGTGGCCGTCCAGGGGCCTCTCGCGGTCGCCCAGGTCATCGACGCGCTGCGGGAACTCGACGCGCGTGCCGAAGTGGAGGTGATCGTCATCGCTCGTGGCGGCGGGTCGCTGGAGGATCTGCTGCCCTTCTTTGACGAGGCGCTGCTGCGGGCCGTCGTGGCCGCGCGTACCCCGGTGGTGTCGGCAATCGGACACGAGCAGGACACCCCTTTGCTCGATTTTGTCGCCGACGTCCGCGCCTCCACACCGACGGACGCGGCGAAGAGGGTGGTGCCGGACGTCGGTGAGCAGGCGATCGCGGTCGCCCAGCTGCGGGCCCGGGCCCGGCGGGTCGTCGAGCACCGGCTCGACCGGGAGGAACGTTGGCTGGCGGACACCCGGGGGCGCCCCGTGCTCGCAACGCCCACGCGCGACGTGGGCCGCAGAGCGGACGACGTGTCGGCGCTCCTCGCCCGTTCGCGCCGCTGCGTCCGCCACATGATAGATGTGACCGGGAACGATCTGGCCGCCACCCGCGCCCGGATGCGCGCGCTGTCGCCGGCGGCGACCCTCGACCGCGGGTACGCCGTGGTGCAGCGCACCGTGGATGGTGCGGTTGTGCGCGGGCCTGCCGAGGTTGCGGCCGGGGACGGGCTCGCCATCCGGGTGGCGGGCGGAACGCTGCGCGCGACGGTCGTGGACGGCTGAGCAGGCCCGGCGGCCCGTCGGCTGGAGGGGCCGCTCGCTCAGGAGACGCTCAGGAGATCAGGAGACGCTCAGGGGAGTGGAGTCGCCGCGGCCAGTCGAGCGCGGGCGCCGTCGAGCAGCGCCTGACAGGTCCTGGCGAGCTCCTCGCCCCGTGCCCAGAGGATCAGTGACTCCTCCAAACTCACCCCGCCGGCCTCCAACCGGCGGACGACCTCCTCGAGTTCGGCCCGCGCGGCCTCGTAGGTGACCGGTGGGGCCGGGACGCCCGGCGGGGGGACATCGGCGGAGCCCGAGGCGTGACCGGTAGGGCTGTCGTTGAATGCTTCGGGCATGGCCACCTCCGTGCCGCCTCCGTGGCCCTCTAACCTCTAGAACCCTCTATGCCTCTACAACCCTCTACAGCGAGGTCCGCTCAATCCGTGGACCGCGCGGTTCCGGGCCGGCCCCGGCGGAGCGGGGAGGCCCCCTGCCTCGGGGTGCCATCGTTTCAGGATGCCATCGGCGTTTGCGGCTCGGTCCCGGTGGGCTATCGGTGATTACGGGTTCGGCCCCGACTCAGCATCCACCGTTGGGCGACCCGACGGCCAGGGAGCACCGGCGTGGCGATTTCCCCTCCGCCTGGCCAACATGATATCCAACAAGGAACAATCATGGCTGAACCCGGTCGGTCCGGTAGAGATCCATAGTACAAGGTCACTGCACGGCGTTTCAGGTCGGTCGCGGTCCGAGACGGACCACGTCCGGCCTGGCACACTGGCCGTTACCCGCAGGACATCCAGTCCGGAGGTAGCAATGCCCGCGCTACGCCCGACGCCTCGTCGCCGGCCTCTCGGCGACCTCGCCCGAGAGTACGCTCCGCCTTCGGTTGCCGCCGTGGGTGCCGTGCCGAGGGGTGGGATGACCGGGACGCGGGGTGGCGGCGCCCACCTCGGATGGCGGATGCCGACGACGGGCCCGCTGCTACGTCGGGCGGCCGGGCTGGTCATCGGCATGGCGATTCTCATCCCGGCCGCCACCGCGCTGGAGGGTGGGGGCGAGCCACCGGCCGCAACGGCCGTCGCGCCCGCACGGCCTCCCGTCATCGCGGTCGCCGTCCAGCGATGACCGGGTTCGCGCTGACCGGGCGGCTTGCACCGACCGGGTTCCCACCGACCAGGCTCGCACCGGCGGCGCGATCAGTTCGTGGCGGCGGGAACGACCGGTCGCAGTGACGCGGCGAGGGTGACCAGATCGGCCTGATTCGCCCCGCCTTTGCCGCCTCCATCATCCACGATCACGGTGACGCCGCCGTCGGTCCGGGTGAGCGCGAGATGCCCATCGCCGTCCCGGCGTTGCTGCCAGGCGACGCCTTCCACATCGACCGTGCCGTTGGCCGGTCGGTTCCCCAGGATCCGCTGGACCGCGGTGGGAGCGTTGCTCTCGACGAAGCGAGCGAACGTCCGATGGTCGGGCCGATCGACGACATAGCCGATCGTCGCCTCGGCGGGACCACCGTCGGCACCACCGGTGGGCAGCGTCAGGCGGATGGAGGTCGGCTTCCAATAGGAGGGCAGGCCAGCCGGCCCGAGTGGGGAGTAGGGCGCCTGGCGGGCGAACGCCGCCATCGGCTCACTCGTCGCGACGACCTTGACCGTGGGCTCGTCGCTTCCGCGGGGCATGACGAAGATGACGAAGAGCAGGACACCCGCCATGACTACGGCGAGAGAGAGCGCCATGTCTCTGATCGTTTCCTGACCGCGTCGTCGTGCCACGTCCCCATCTTCCAGGTCTGAGCCCCCGGATGGGCACCCAGACCACGTCTGGGCGGCTCGCAGGGGTGGTGGTGTGTTCAGGCTCTCGCCCGGCTGGATGGCCTTATCGGGGAGCGCGGGGTGAGGAACCGGCCACGCCGGGACCTGTCGGGCAGCCGTCACGCCCCCTCCGCGTGACGGCTGCCCGATGCTTCGTTGGACGCGCGTACCGGGTTGAAGGTTGCGTGCCTCTTCGGCGGATTCGAGGTGTCGTGTCGACGACAGGCCGGATTTGCCGGACGGCCGCAGGCACACCTCCGCGGCGGGATAGGGTCATGAAGGTATATTCGGCGTCACTCTGGGCCTATCTCGGGCGCCGACGGGGCTCCCGAACTAGGCTCGGGGCCGTGTCTTCCACTGCTGAATCCTCCGTTTCCAGGCCTTCCGACGCCTCGTCCGTGCCCGACACGCTGGCCGTGCAGGGACAGGCTCCGGATCGCAACCTCGCGCTCGAACTTGTCCGGGTAACCGAGGCAGCCGCGCTCGCCGCGGCGCGCTGGGTCGGCCGTGGTGACAAGAACGGCGCGGACGGGGCCGCCGTCGACGCGATGCGCCGACTGGTCGGCACCGTCTCGATGCGCGGGGTCGTCGTGATCGGCGAGGGGGAGAAGGACGAGGCCCCCATGCTGTTCAACGGCGAGGTGGTCGGTTCGGGGGAAGGGCCCGAGTGCGACGTCGCCGTGGATCCCGTGGACGGTACGACGCTGACCTCCAAGGGGATGAATAACGCCATCTCGGTTATGGCGGTCAGCGAGCGTGGCTCGATGTACGACGCGAGCGCGTGTTTCTACATGGAGAAACTGGTCACCGGCCCGGAGGCGGCCGGGGCGGTGGATATCACGGCCTCGGTGGAGGACAACATCCGCGCCGTGGCGAAGGCCAAGGAGATCCTCCCGCGGGACGTCACCGTGGTGGTCTTGGACCGGCCCCGGCACAGCCAACTGGTCGAGCAGATCAGGGCGGCCGGCGCCCGAGTTAAGCTGATCTCCGACGGCGACGTCGCCGGAGCGGTGATGGCCGCCTCGGCGGACACCGGCGTGGACCTGCTGCTAGGGATCGGCGGCACTCCCGAGGGGATCATCACGGCCTGCGCGGTGACCTGCCTGGGCGGAGTGATCCAGGGCCGGCTGTGGCCGCGGGACGACGCGGAGTATCGCAAGGTCGCTGACCTCGGGGGCGACCCGACCCGGGTACTGTCCACCCGGGACCTCGTCGACAGTGACAACGTCTTCTTCGTGGCGACCGGCATCACGGACGGCGAACTGCTCGCCGGGGTGCGGTACCGGCCGGGCGGGGCGAACACGTCCTCGCTGGTGATGCGGTCACGCTCGGGCACCATCCGCCGAGTGGACAGCCAGCATCAGCTCACCAAGCTGCAGGCGTACTCCACCGTCCCGTTCTGAGCCGCCGCTGTCCCGGTCGCCACTCCGGTCGCAGCTCCGATCCAAGTCGCCGGTCCGGTCGGAGTTCCGTACAGTTTCCATGCTGTTCCGGTTCCGTTCCGACTCCGATCTGGTCGGGAGGTGGTCGCATGGTGCTCTACCCGCGACCTTCCGTCCCCGCGAGGGTGTTCGCGCGCCTCGACCCCCCGGGACCGCACGGCAGCGCCGCGGAGGTCCGGACGCTGGCGGGTGCGGCACGCAGGTTCCTGCGCCATCCACGGCCCCCCGTCCTGCTTGGTTGCGTGGGGACGCTTGCCGCCCTGCGGGCGGTCCGAGGCCCGTGGCGGATCCGGGACACCGGCGTCGCGGTGGCTGCCATGGCGGCGCAGCCCTTCGTCGAGTGGAGTGTGCACCGGATACTGCTCCACGCCCGGCCGGGCAGCCGGCTGGGATCGATCGGTTACCAGCTTGCCGGATACGGGCACGAGCAGCATCACCGCGATCCGACCAACCTCGACACGATGTTCTTGCGCCCCCGCGAGGTGATCAGCGGAACCGTCGCCGTCGCGGCGCCGGCGCTGCTCGGGCCGCCGTGGGCGGCGACCGGCGCGCTCTGCCTCGGGATGGGTGCGCTCGTCTACGACTGGACGCATTTCCTCATCCATACCCGGGTCCCCCCGCGCACGGCCTACTACCGGCGGTTGTGGCGAGGGCATCGTTTGCACCACTACCGCAACGAGCGGTACTGGCTCGGGGTGACCAGTCCGCTCGGTGATCTGGCCCTGCGCACCGACCCGCCGCGGGACGCCGTGGCACTCTCGCTGACCGCCCGCGGGCGGAGTACCGCCGCCACCCCGTCTGCTCAGTTTGTTCGGCCTGTTCAGTGCTCCGGCAGGGCCTGTGACGGCGAGCTGAGGCTGGGGGATGCGAGGTCGCCCGGGTCCCCGGTGCCGGTTACCGGGCCAGGATCAGGCTGACCGAGCCGGGGGGTGAAAAGATCGGGCTGACGGGCTGCGCGCCGAAACCGATGGGTGTGGGCTCGTGGCACCGTGAGAGGCGGCGCGGGCCGCCCGACGCCTTCCAACCACGCGAGAAGCCGGCTGTCGGGCGTGTTCGCCTCGACGGTCAACCGAGCGAGGGCGAAGCGGTCGTCGGCGGGATGCGAGAGGACGTCGCGTACCGCGCAGGCCGAACTGTAGCCGGCCGAGATCACAAGCTGGCGTACGGACGGGTCGTATCCGCCGAGGGGGTAGGCGAACGTGCGAGGTTCGTCCCCGGTCGCCACGGCCAGCCGACGACGCGACAGCGTCAGTTCGGCGATCACGTCGGTCCGCGCCAGCTCGTCCAGCCGCCGTCCGGTGTGACCGGATCCGCCGATTTCTATCCCGAGACCCCGTATTCGATGAAGGTCGGTCCGGTTGAAATAGCCCGGATCACCGACCCGCGAACTGGTCACGAATACCGTCGCCGTCAGACCCGTCTCGGCCAGCCGGCGGAGAGCCTTCAAGGTTTCCACGCCGCCGTCGTCGAAGGTGATGACGACCGGGTTGGCCGACGAGGTGGCCGCGCGCAGGGATGCGGCATATTTCGACACGGTGAGCGCCTGCCGGCCGGAGGCGGCGATGATGGCGCAGTGCCGCATGAAGGTCGAGAAGGGGATCAGCCGACGTCGCGGGCCGCGTGGCGGCTGCGTGTCGAGAGACCGGTAGCGCAACATCGGGATCACCGGGGTTCTCCCCGCTGAGCAGGGACTGGCGGTCACCGGGACCCGGCCGGCTCACCAGCGGACAGGACGTGCTCGCCGGAGAAAGCGTGAGACGTGCACGACAAGCGGGCCTCCCTACGTCCGCCGCCTCCAGGGGATGCGGCACCCGATAGGCCAGTGGAAGTGCGCCTGAGCGGCGGGTGCGTGATGCGGCATGGAATCTAGCACGAGCTGCGGCAATAGGTGTGGTCGCGTTGCCGGTGTTTGTCGTCGGCCGTTCCAGCTACATGCCTGTTATTGTTTTTATTGAGGGCGCGGATTTACTCATGGGTCGGTTGTGGCGGTACGGCCGACCTGGCGTGGGGAACTGGCGCGGGGAAGCGGCGGTCCGGGCCTACTATGACCGGCGTCGGCGCTCGGCGGCCGACTGCGAGAGGGAACGTTGCCGCTCGCGGCGCGCCACCTGGGCGCGGCGACCCCGGAAGAGCGCGATGACGGCCACCAGGATGAAGGCCGTCAGCAGGATCGGAGCGTGAAAGATCATCTCCGAGCCGACGTCGATGGCCTTGTTGCGCAGGCCGGAGCTGCCGTCCCCGGCCGCGGGGTTCAGGTAGCCGACGCCGAGGGCGATGAGCGCGTAGGCGAGCGGCGGCATGATCACTACGCCGATGAGGTCATCCGCATGCACGCGGACCGCGGCGAGGACGCACGAGCCGATGAACAGCACGCCGAAGGCGAACTTCAGGGAACCGAAGATCGCGGAGTCCACGATGGCACCTAGCCCACCGAGGACGAGGACGAGGATGCCGGTGCCGAGCGCGGTGAGGCCCCGGCGGCTGCCCGTGAACAGCGTGGGCGGCGGCCCACCCGCCCGACCGCGCGAGCTGCGGGCGTACAGATCGTCATGCCCGCGAGCGCGTGCGGATCTGTCCGGCGGTCCGGCCGACTGCCGGTGAGGCGGCACACTCACGAAGGCAAGGTACCGCCCGCAGATTTCCAATGCGTCAGGGCGATGCGCCAGACATGCGCATCAGCTCTCGTATTTGAGCTTTCGGTGTCGATCTCACTGCTTTCCGTTGCTTAAGCCTCCTTATGCTAGTCGTCTGCGTCTCATCTGACCGGATCTGCGCCGTCAGAGGTCTGATACCCGGCATCGACTCCGAGGTCCTCTATGGCGCCACCCCGCCCGGTCGTCGCGCCCTCCCCGGTACTCCTCAGGAGCTCGGCGGCGGACAGCGGCCGCACGCCGGTCTCCACCGGAACCGGACTGGGGAGCCCCGCCTCGACGACTTCCATGGCCGCGAGCCGGCGGGCAGGGGTCAGCACCCGGCTTTCCAACGAGCCGACGGTGGCGTTGAAGTCCCCCACCGCCCGGCCGAGCGAGCGACCGAGGCGATCGACGTGTTCGCCCAGGGTGCCGAGGCGGGTGTAGAGGTCGCGACCCAGCTCGAAGATCTCTTTCGTCCGTGCGGTCAGCGCATCCTGAGTCCAAGCGTGGGCGATGGTGCGCAGCATGGCGATCAGCGTGGTTGGGGTAGCGATGATGACTTTCTTGCCGGCGGCGTGTTCGAGCAGGCCGGGATCGTGATCGAGGGCAGGGGCCAGGAACGCCTCGGCGGGGACGAAGAGCACCACGAACTCCGGGGACGACGGCAGCCGCCGCCAGTAGGACTTGGCGCCGAGGCCGTCGACATGCGCACGCAGATGGCGGGCGTGGGCGGCCATCCGGCGCGCGCGATGGTCCTCGTCCGTCGTGTCGGCGGCCTCCAGGAACGCGCTGAGCGGAACCTTCGCGTCGACGACCACGTTGCGGCCACCGGCAAGATGGACGACCATGTCGGGCCGTTGCGGGCCGTCGTCGCCCTGGATCGTCATCTGCTCGGTGAAGTCGCAGCGGTTGAGCATGCCGGCCACCTCTGCCACCCGGCGCAGCTGCATCTCGCCCCAGGCACCGCGGGTCTGGGGCCGGCGCAGCACGGTCACGAGCGCGGCGGTCTCCGACCGGAGGTTCTCCGACGCCTCACGGGCGAACCGCACCTGCTCGACGAGCGCCGCGTAGGCCTCGGTGCGCGCGGTCTCCAGCTCCCGCAGCCGGTCTTCCATCCGCCCGAGGGCCTCCCGCAGCGGCGTCACCATGCTCTCGACCGCCGAACGACGGGCGTCGAGGTCGCCGCGGGCACGGGCGCCGGCCTCGTCCAGCCGGGCGGAGGCCAGCTCCACCAACTGACGGCTCGCGCCCTCCAGAGCCTGCGCGGACAGCGCTCGGAAGCTCTCGGCGAGCCGGTCCTGGCTCTGCTCGACCAGCGCCACCCGCTCGGCCGCCGCTCGCTGCTCGTACTCCAGCGCGGTGCGCAGGCTGGACACGTCCGACTCGGCCAGCATCGCGCGCTCGGCAGCGGCGGCGGCGGCCTCCCGGGCCTGGTCGCGCTCCCGCATGGCGGCGGCGTGCGCGGCCGTGAGCGCGGCGACCCGCGGATCGGCGAAGCGGCGCGCGGCGGCGAATCCGCCCATGGCGCCGAGAGCCAGCCCGATCAGGGCCAGCAGCGCGCTGGTCGTGTCCACGGGAGA
Source organism: Frankia sp. CcWB2 (assembly GCF_977927585.1). NCBI lineage: Bacteria > Bacillati > Actinomycetota > Actinomycetes > Frankiales > Frankiaceae > Frankia > Frankia sp. CcWB2. Next base: position 15,027 of record NZ_CDWRCM010000061.1, read on the forward strand.
GAGGCAATCACGGCCCTCCGACAGTTTCGCGCGGTTTCGCGGCGAGTCGGTCCCCGGCGGGGCCCTTCCCGGCGGGGCGCTTCCCGGTGAGCGGCCGCAGGGCCCGTAGCCGTGAGGCCCGTAGCCGTGAGGCCCGTAGCCGTGAGGCCCGTAAACTGACCGGCCATGGGCTTGTCGATCGGGATCGTCGGGCTGCCCAACGTCGGCAAGTCCACGTTGTTCAACGCCCTGACGCGCAATGAGGTGCTGGCCGCGAACTACCCGTTCGCGACGATCGAGCCGAACGTGGGCGTGGTCGGGGTGCCCGATCCGCGTCTCGGCGAGCTCGCGAAGTTCTACGACAGCGCCCGGACGGTGCCGGCCACGGTCAGCTTCGTGGACATCGCCGGCCTGGTCCGAGGCGCGTCCGAGGGGCAGGGCCTGGGGAACCGCTTCCTCGCGAACATCCGCGAGTCCGACGCGGTCTGCCAGGTCGTCCGGGTGTTCTCCGATCCTGACGTGGTGCACGTCGAGGGCAGGGTCGACCCGGCCGACGACATCGAGACGATCAACACCGAGCTGATCCTCGCCGATCTGCAGACCGTCGACGCGCGCCTGCCGAAGCTGGAGAAGGAGGCCCGGGCCGACAAGGCGAAGCAGCCGTTGCTGGCCGCGGTGAAGGCCGCGCGCGAGGTGCTTGACGCCGGTCGCACGCTGTCCTCGGAACCGAAGATCGATCGCGACGCCCTGCGGGAGCTTTTCCTGCTCACCGCCAAGCCCTTCCTCTACGTCTTCAACGTCGACGAGGACGTCTTCGCCGATCCCGGTCGGCGCAAGGAACTTGTCGGGTCCGTCGCGCCCGCGGACGCGATCGTGCTGTGCGCCAAGGTCGAGGCCGAACTGGCCGAGCTCGACGAGGCCGACGCCGCGGAGCTGCTGGCCTCGCTCGGCCAGGAGGAGAGCGGCCTCGCCCAGCTGGCCCGGATCGGTTTCCACACCCTCGGGCTCCAGACGTTCCTGACGGCCGGCCCGAAGGAGGCCCGGGCCTGGACCATCAGGGCCGGGGCGACCGCGCCGGAGGCCGCCGGGGCCATCCACACCGACTTCCAGTGTGGCTTCATCAAGGCCGAGATCGTCTCGTACGACGCCCTGATCGCGGCCGGTTCGATGGCCGCCGCCCGCGCGGCCGGCAAGGTGCGCATGGAGGGCAAGGACTACGTGATGGCCGACGGCGACGTCGTGGAGTTCCGCTTCAACGTCTGAGCAGCCTCCCGACCGCTATGGTCTCTTATACACATCTGACGCTGCCGACGAATTAGACGGTGTAGATCT
>NZ_CDWRCM010000061.1:16454-17693 GCF_977927585.1 Frankia sp. CcWB2
CCTCTACAGCGAGGCTGTGGCCGCGGCCTGAAGATCTCCGGCGGCCGTGGTCACCGCGCTAAACGAGCTGCCGGGTGGCCGCGGCGACGACCGCCTCGACCGGTCCTCGCATCCCGCTCGCCCGCCAGGCGGTGGCGACGGTCAGGGCCACGGCCGCCTGGAGCAGGAAGGACGGCGTCGGGTCCGCGGGGAGGAAGGACGCGGACATCACGATCACGTGGGCGCAGTAGAGGGTCAGCGTCATCGATCCGACGGGCGATGAGCGGGACCAGCATCAGGGGCGGCAGCAGCCGGCTCAGGAGCAGGACGAACCCGAGCAGGGCGACCGCGGTCGCGCTGGTGTGCAGCAGATCGACGGGCGTGGACGAGTGCGGGGTGTCGACGGCCAGCCACCACCAGGTGTTCGTCGGGGTGCTGCCGTACAGCCCGGCGTCGAGGATGGAGCGCACCGGCAGCGGCCCGACTCCCGCGACCTCGACGGGATCGACGGATTCGAGTGCGGCCATGCCTGCGGCGTGCCGGAGCAGTGCCCAGGAGGCCAGCGACGCCGCCGCGGCGATCGTGCCACCCTCCGCGAGCAGGGCGGCGGCGACCCGCGTGGACCGTAGATCCAGCCGGCCGGCCGCGAGTCCCACACAGAGATACCCGAGCCAGGCGAGCGCCGGATAGAAGCCGGTGAAGCCCATCTCCAGGGTCAGGCTCACCGGGTGGGTGAACACCCGGCCGAAGGTTGGGTCGTCAAGGGTCGGGGACGGCAGATGGTCCCGGCTGAGGAGGCCTGCGGCCGGGACGACCGCGAACGCCAGCACCGTGACGACGACCAGCGCTCCGAGCGGAGCCCGCAGCAGCGGCACGGCCAGGATGAACATCAGCGCGTAGTAACAGAGGATCACCGCGATGCCGGAGTGGGTGTAGCCGAGGGCGAGGCCGATCGTCCCGATGCAGGCCGCTCGTGCCACAGTCGACGCGCGCGCCTGTGGCGCCGGCAGCCGGCCGGTCGACAACGCCAGCGCCACCCCGGCGAGTACCGCGAAGGCCGCCGAGGCCCGGCCGGAGGCGAGCAGATGCGCGGGGGTCGCCGCCCCGTCATCCTCGACCGCGGGATAGACGTGCGTCGCGACCATGCCGATCAGGGCGATGCCCCGCGCCGCGTCGACTCCGCGTACGCGGCCTCCCCCGGGGGCCTGCGGGTAACGGGGCTGAAGCATCGCGGGCACGCCCTTCACACTGGTCTCCGGG
>NZ_CDWRCM010000061.1:18273-21712 GCF_977927585.1 Frankia sp. CcWB2
GGGGGTGGGTTTCGTCCGGCCCGCCGGGAGTATCCCCGGGCCGATGCGGGCACCGCGACCGTGGCTCGGCAGTCAACGACTGATGAGTGGCAAGGAGAGGGGGATGGCGTGATCTGCCATCTGGCGGGCCGGTCCGAGTGGGCGGCCGGGGCTGGCGGGTACCGCCCGGCGAGCCTGGCATCCGAGGGGTTCATCCATTTCTCCGCCCCGGAGCAGGCCGTGGCCACCGCGAACCGGTACTACGCCGGGCATGCGGACCTGCTGCTGGTCGTCGTCGACCCGGAGCGGCTGAGCGCGGAGCTGCGCTGGGAGCCGCCGGCGGCCGGGGCGCCCGCCGGCCAGGCGCCCGCGGGGGGCACGCCCGCGCCAGGGGAGCTCTTCCCGCATCTCTATGGGATGATCGACACCGGCGCGGTGACGATCGTCGTACCGTTCCCGCCTGATCCGGATGGTGTCTTCAGGGTGCTGCCCAGCCTCTGGTGATCTCCAGATCTGTTCGGTACGAGACGTCTGTTCGGTACGAGAGCTCAGTACGAGACACCGGCCGAGTACAGGATCTGTGAGATCCTGCGGGCCAGGGCCACGTCCAGCTCGGTGACGCCGCCGACTGAGTGGGTCCAGACCGTGAAGGTCGTTGTTCCCGGGCCCCGCTCGACGACCGGATGATGGTTCATCGCGTCCGCTGCCTGCATGACCTCGGCCACGATCGCATCGGCCTCGTCCCCGTCCAGCATGATCTCCAACTGGATCCGGTCGGCGTCGCCGATCCAGCCGGGTAGTGCCGCCAACGCCTCGGCGACTTCGGTGGTGTCCAGCCTGCTCGGCATACCGATTCCCTCCGGCTGGTGATTCTCTGATTCTCTGGCTTGCGGTCCGACGTCCCGCTGCTGGGCGAGCCGTCCTGGTGGAGCCACCCGAAAGGCTCATCAGACACGATCCGCCGGGAACGGATCCACGGCTGGCCGGACTCTGGGAGAGTCCGGCACCATGAACGCGGATGTGGAGGGCTTGGATGCCCTCCCTTCTACCCATGGACGACGGCGTGGAACACCCGAGGACCGGGACGGCACCGACGTCCCGGTGGTTAGGGGACGTCTGGTCGTCGCCGTCGCGCTGCTCGACGACGATCGCCGGGTGCTGGCCGCCCGGCGCCGGGAACCGCATCCCTATGCCGGGATGTGGGAGTTTCCGGGCGGCAAGGTCGAGCCCGGCGAGCACGAGCTCGACGCGCTCGCCCGGGAGTGCCGGGAGGAGCTCGACGTCGAGATCGAGGTCGGTCCGCCGCTCGGCGAGGTCGGGCTGTCCAGCCCCGGGTGGGTGCTGCGGGTGTGGCTCGGCCGGGTGACGCGCCGGCAGCCCCAGCCCGTCGAGCATGACGAGCTGCGCTGGCTCGGCGTAGCCGAACTGGACGATGTCCGGTGGATGCCGGCCGACGGGCCCCTGGTGGCGGAGTTGCGCCGCGTGCTGTCGGCTCCCGGATCGCTTTTCTGAACGCCGGCTCTTCTGAACGCCGGCGACGGGAGGTCGCGGACCGGTGAAGCCCCGGACCGGTGAAGCCCGTTGTAGCCGTGGCATCCGTACCATGGGTGCATCCGTACCATGAGTGGCGGTGCGACCGTTGCCGGTGTACGCGTGACGGGCAGATCGTCGTGCCGCGGCGCCGACACCATGGCGGGCACCCGCCAGAACGTTCGCGTCACCGGTTCATGCGTTACCGTCGTTTCATGCGGTGACGTCGTCGTCGTTGTTGCGGGGTCGCGAACCCCATGTCCGCCCCGGAGCGCATCACCGTGTCTCTTCGTGCCGATCTTCGAAACGTGGCAATCATCGCCCATGTCGACCACGGCAAGACCACCCTCGTTGACGCCATGCTGCGCCAGTCCGGCGCGTTCGGCGAGCATGCCGAGCTCACCGACCGCGTGATGGACTCGATGGACCTGGAGCGTGAGAAGGGCATCACGATTCTCGCGAAGAACACCGCGGTCCGTTACGGCGACATCACGATCAACATCGTCGACACGCCCGGTCACGCCGACTTCGGCGGTGAGGTCGAGCGCGGCCTGTCGATGGTCGACGGCGTCCTGCTGCTCGTGGACGCGAGTGAGGGCCCACTGCCCCAGACGCGCTTCGTCCTGCGCAAGGCGCTCGCGGCGCGGCTGCCGGTGGTGCTCGTCATCAACAAGGTGGACCGGTCGGACGCCCGGATCGCCGAGGTGGTCGACGAGACCTACGAGCTCTTCCTCGACCTCGACGCCGACGAGGACCAGATCGACTTCCCGATCGTCTACTGCAACGCGAAGGCGGGCCGTGCCTCCACCACCCGCCCGGCCGACGGGGTGAGCCCGGACTCACCCGATCTCAAGCCGCTGTTCGACCTTCTGCTGGAGACCGTGCCGGCGCCGTCGTTCGATCCGGACGCGCCGCTGCAGGCCCTGGTCACCAACCTCGACGCGTCCCCGTACCTCGGCCGGCTCGCGCTGTGCCGGGTGCACAACGGCACGATCAAGCGTGGTCAGCCGGCGACGCTGTGCCGGGCCGACGGCAGCCAGCAGCGCGTCAAGATCAGCGAGATGCTGATGACGCAGGCGCTCGAGCGGGTGCCGGCGGAGTCGGCCGGGCCGGGCGACATCATCGCCATCGCTGGCATCCCCGACATCACGATCGGGGAGACCCTCGCCGACGCCGATGATCCCCGGCCGCTGCCGGTCATCACCGTCGACGAACCGTCCATCAGCATGACGATTGGCATCAACACCTCCCCGCTCGCCGGCCGTTCCGGCAAGAAGCTGACGGCACGGCTGGTCAAGAACCGGCTGGACGCCGAGCTCATCGGCAACGTGTCGATCCGGGTACTGCCCACCGAGCGGCCGGACACCTGGGAGGTGCAGGGCCGCGGGGAGCTGCAGCTCGCCGTGCTCGTCGAGCTGATGCGGCGCGAGGACTTCGAGCTGACCGTCGGCAAGCCGCAGGTCGTCCCCCGCATTGTCGACGGCAAGATCCACGAGCCGGTGGAGCACCTCACCATCGACGCGCCCGAGGAGTTCCTCGGCACGCTGACCCAGCTGCTCGCGCTGCGCAAGGGCCGGGTCGAGCAGATGGTCAACCACGGCACCGGCTGGATCCGGCTGGAGTACCTGGTCCCGGCCCGCGGGCTGATCGGGTTCCGGACCGAGTTCCTCACCGAGACCCGCGGTACCGGGCTGCTGCACCACGTCTTCGACCGGTACGAGCCCTGGTTCGGGGAGCTGCGCACCCGGGCGACAGGCTCCATGGTCGCCGACCGCAGCGGGGTGGCGACCGCGTACGCCCTGTTCAACCTCCAGGAACGCGGCACGATGTTCGTCGGGCCGACGACCGAGGTCTACGAGGGCATGATCGTGGGTGAGAACTCCCGGGCGGACGACATGGACGTCAACCCGACCAAGGAAAAGAAGCTCAC
>NZ_CDWRCM010000062.1:0-6434 GCF_977927585.1 Frankia sp. CcWB2
GTACTAGCCTCTCCTTTCCGACTGACCGGGGCCGGGTGGGAGGCGGATCACGATGGCACCGGCGTGGTGGGTGATCCGGGCGAGGACCGCCGCCCGCATCCACACCCGGTTGCCGCGGGGCCGGCTGAGGGTGGGTGGCCTGTGCGGATCACCCCCACGGGCGTGGGGAGGACTGGCCGGTCAGGTGTCGGCGTTCGCGACGATCCGGATCACCCCCACGGGCGTGGGGAGGACTCTTTCTGACCTGGTCTTTTGCAGGGTCTCCTGCGTCTGTTGTGATGGGAGGCCGAGGAGTTGGAGGCTGCCGAAGTCCATAACATGGCGGCGGCGTCCACCGACTGCCTTGATCGTAAAATCTTGCTCAGGGGTCGGCGGGGTGGATGCAGACGGCGCGGCGCCGTCGGCGATGCTACCGACAATCACGCTCGAGAGTTCGTCGCATGCGCGGGCGGGGACGACCCCGACGTAGAGGCCGGCTTTGGGTTCGATGGGCCGAGGGATCAGGGCACCTGCGACATGCTCGGGTACGACGGGGGTCGAGATGACAATCTTTGAGGTCATGGGCTGCCGAGTGGGTCTCCGCCCCTGACGGCCATCACCAGGTGAGGCCGAGTTCTGCGTCGAGGAAGAAGCTGCGGCCGCCGAGGTCGGCTGGCTGGGCGTATCCGGCGTCGTCGATGGGATGGGGCAGGGGAACGAGCTCGCGGAGCACGGCGTGCTCGGCCCATCTGGTCGGGACAATTGCGGCTCCCGGATGCCGTCGACGCCAATCGCCGTCGGCGACGGGGATGCTGTGGGCAAGGATGGCGCGGACGTCGTTGGTGGTGAACGAGCCGTCCCGGCGGCTTCCTTTCTCGGGTAGCGGGTGTCGTCGGGTGCGGTCGAGCCAGCGGTAGCCGTCCGCGTCGACGAAGCAGCAGACCACGCGGACGGATTCGACGCCGAGACGGGTGCTGACCTTGTCCTCGACGAGGTCGCTGCTGGTCAGCCGTGCGAGGGGGAGGGCGTTCTTCGGCGTCGGGATCATCGCCTGCTCGGCGAGGCTGTAGCGGACCTTGTCCTCCATGCGCCGCGCCAGTTCGGCTTCGCTCAGGTCGGCGGAGAACGTCTCGTCGTAGACCTCCTCGACCATCTCCTGAACATGGTCCGGAATAGAGATGCTGCCGGGGGCTCGCTTGGCGAGCAGGGTGTGGGTGCGTTCGAGGAGGGACCGGTCGTAGACACCGGTCCAGCGATCCGGCAGGTCCAGCGCAGCCCCGTCGGCCGGCGGAACGAGTACGACGAGCCGCGGCCCGGTGGTGGCCCAGGCGGGCCGGTCGCCGTCGAAGACGGCGTGGCGTTGGCATCGACCGGAGCGTTGCAGCAGCTGCGCGATCGGCGCGAGATCGCTGATGACCAGGTCGAGATCGAGGTCGAGGGACTGTTCGGCGACCTGGGTCGCGACGAGGACGGCATACGGACGGACGGCGCTGTCGCGGCCGTAGGCGGCCATCACCGTCTTCGTAATCTCCTCGCGCTGATAGGCGGGAAAGCGGGCGTGTAACAGCTGCAGCTGGGGGACCGTACGGCCGTCACCGGAGCTGGCCCGGACGGCGGACAGTTCGGCGAACCAGCCCTGCAGGTAGCGGTAGGTGGCCTGCGCTTCGGCGACGGTGGTGCAGATGACCATCGCGCAGCCGCGGTCAGAGACGAGGGGTTCGAGAAGCGTGCGGAGGGCGGTGGAGCGGTCGGCACCCTTCGTGCGGTGGACCGGCACGACCATTGTCTCGACCGCGAGGGGACGAGAGGGGATGTCGACGGGCTGGGTGGTGAGGGCACCGGTGATGGCGTCGGCGTAGACCCATCCCGGGTAGGCGACCGGCGCCAGGTCGGTGGCACGGTGACCGGCGCCGGTCAGGTAGGCGCGGACGAGTCGGTGCGCGACCGAGCCGGGCAGGGTGGCCGACAGCAGGACGACCGGGACATCGAGCGCACCGAGCCAGGTCAGCAGCCGAGCGAGGAGCATCTGCATGTAGGCGTCGTAGGCGTGCACCTCGTCGACGATCAGTACCTTGCCAGCGAGGCCGAGCATCCGGAGCATGTTGTGCTTCACAGGCAGGACGGCGAGCAGCGCCTGGTCGATGGTCCCGACGGCCATCGCGGCGAGGAGCCCGCGCTTACGGCCGCGCAGCCAAGCACTGGCCGTGACCGCCGCATCGCCGCGATGATCGCCGTCGCCGGTGACGACCGGGCCCCCGCCCGGCCCGGTGTACTCGGTGTTCAGCCAGGCCATGGAGTGCAGCAGCGTCATCGCCGTGTCCCCGGCGAGCCGCCGCCGAGCATAGTCACGGATTCGGCGGTACATCTGGTCCGCGGTCGCCATCGTCGGCAGGGTGACGAACAGCCCACACGTGCCAGCCGCCTCGCCCATCACCCGGGCGGCGTGCAGCGCCGTCTCGGTCTTACCGACGCCCATCGGCGCCATCACGAGCAGCAGGCCCGGACCTGACAGGAGCCCGGGCAGCCGGTCTGCCACGGACCGCTGCAGGGCGTTCGGTTCCTCAATCTTCGGGAACTCCTCGGCGAAGCTTCCCGGACGCAGAGAGGCGCGGCCCAGACCGGCGTCAGCAAGCAGGTCGGGGACAAAGGCGGTGGTCTCGCGCCGATGCCCGCGAAGCCGCTCGAGGCCAGCAGCCAACGGGCCCGTGTCGGACAGGTGGGCCTCGACGCGTGGGCGCAGGAAGGTCTCCTGGCTGACCAGCCAGTCCGCCAGAATCACGATGGCGGTGCTGATCGCGGCGATGCGCGGGGGGACCGATGCCGGGGGCGACGGCGGATCGAAGACCTCGCGGATAGCGTGCAGGGCCGCCCGCCGCTGGGTCTCCCAGGTGTCGGCGCCCAGGCACGGCAGGTCGTGCACCGTGGCGTAGTCGCGGCGTTCGGCGGCGGTGAAACAGCCATGATGTCCCCCGAGGAGCTCCGCGACCTGAAAGCCGGAGTCCTTGCGGGTGCTGCTGACCGGATACCCCAGCTCACCGAGCACATGGCTCAGCCAGAGCTGCGTCATCCGCTCATGCCGGATGTCGCCACGGGCACCAGCCGGCGAGTAGCCATCGAGCGTGGCGAACGCGTCCTCGGCGAGCATCTGGAATCCCGGCATGATCTTGCCGAGGTCGTGGAGCGCCGCCCAGAACGCCAGCAACCGGCCAGCCTGGTCGACCGGAACGCCCAACCCGACCGCGATGGTCCGCCTGATCGACACCGACAGGTAGTCCCGCCACAGAACCTCGGCCGCCGCGCCGGTATCGAGGAGATGGAATACCAGCGGATACGGACCCGGTAGCCCCTTCCTCTTGCCCCACAGCCTCAGATCGACCAGCGGCGCGTCCTCCGGCTCGCTCGTACTCACGGCTACCCCGTTGCTGGCTGCCAAGAGCCCGTCGTACGGTCGGCCCGACCAAGCGTAGCGGCAACGACAGTTCCGCTAACCGCGCGCTTAGCGGCATCCCAGTCCCGCAAGGACAGCCACACTCCCGTAAGATCATCAATTCTTGCTCGCCACCCATGTGACAGAATGAGGTGCCCCGCGTTCGTGGGAATGACCCCCGGCAATCGTGCGGGCTGGTGCTTGCCTCAGCTTGTTCCTCCCCACATCCCGTGGGGGTGCTCCGGCCATGAAGGGCTGCGCGGACCCCGTCGCACCCTCCTCCCCACGCCCGTGGGGGTGGCAGCACCAGCCTGCACGAGTCTCAAAGGCTGTAGAGAGGTACGCTACAACTAGTCATCACAAAGGCCATAGAGGGATGTGCAGGACCCAGTCGGGATCTCTGTTACGATCTGCACCGACATCAGTCCGGTATGCATCAGTACGGAGTGCAGACGATGGAGTCACTCGCCCCCGCCCTAGTGGTGGTCGCCGGCCTAGCAGTAGTCCTCGGCTTCCTAGTAATGATCGCAATCATTGTATGGATGCTGACACGATGATTACTCATCGACCATGTCTTTACCCGGCCGCCATACCGGTCAAGTCGACCAACTCGGAGGACACCCCCACACCCGGAAAACTGTCGGTGGTGGATGGGAGAGTGTGCGGCGATCTCGACGGTGAGATCGAGGCGACCGTCTACCCGCAAGGTGGACGGAGATTCGGGGGATGCGGGTGAGCAAACAATGGTGACCCCGCAGGTCTATGACCTGCGGGAACAGCCGTGGATACCGGTACGCCGGGGTGCCGATCGGCGGCTGGTCGGGCTGTGCGATCTTCTTCTTCAGGCACATGATCTGTCCGATGTGGAGGTTCCGGTGCCGCCGGCGACTGCGGGGCTGTGGCGGATCCTGTATCTGCTGGCGGCGCGGGTAAGCGGGCTGGACGACCCGACGCTCGAGGTGGCGGAGTTCGACGATCGCCGGTGCGAGGTGCTGGACGCGGGCCGGTTCGATGAGGGCGAGGTCGAGGGCTATTTCGCCCGGTACGCCGACCGGTTCGATCTATTCGATCCGGCGCGGCCGTGGTTGCAGGATCCGCGGCTGGCCACCCAGTGCGCGGCGACGTCGGGGGTGAACAAGCTGGTCCTCGGCCGGCCGGCGGGGAGCAATCAGGTCTTCTTCGACCATCACACGGAGACGGTGGTGGCGCCGGTACCGGCTCACGAGGCCGTCTGGCATCTGATTGCGCGGTTGTACTTCGGCCCGTCAGGGCGGTGTACGACGCGGACCGTCGGGTCGGTGGCGAAGGCGGACACGATGGCCGGACCGTTGCGGGGCAGCCTGTCGTTTCATCCGATCGGCCGGAACCTGTTCGAGTCGCTGGTGGCGGGGATCCCCGCGCCGGCGGACGGGGAGGGGTATGCGGCGGCGAGCGCGCTGGACGCGGCGCCGTGGGAGATGGCGGAGCTGCCGCCTCCGACGAAGAGCCCGCCGCTGCTGCGTGGGCTGGGGCGTCGGCTCACCGGCCGGTTTCAGCACGCGCTCCTGCTGACCCCGTCGGCGGATGGAACGTGCGTCGTGGATGCACGGCTGACGTGGGCGTTTCGGGACAAACAGCTCCCCGATCGGGATCCGTACCTGATCTACCAGACCAGTCAGAAAGGTGATCCCTACGCTCGGCCGGCGAGACTGGAACGGGCTTTGTGGCGCGACCTTGATGCATTGCTGATGAACGACATTGGCGAGGCGCCGCGCTGGAAGCCGGCGGTCTTCGATCTGCTGCCCGAGGACCTGGTCGAGGTTCTCCGGGTTCGGGCGTATGGATTCGATCAGGACGGTCAGACCCGTGACCAGCAGTTCTTCACCGCACTGACGCCGTCGGTGCTGGGCTGGGCCGAGGGTCGGCCGGGCAGCCGGGCGGTGGGCGTCAGCGCCACCCGGGCGGCCGCCGAGCAGGTGAGGCGCAGCCTGGTCCGGGCGTTGAAATTGGCGTGGGCGCGCCAGTCCGACCCGACGGACGGCACGGGCAGCACACCTCGGGCCGACGGTCCCCCGGGGCCGTGGGTCGCCGCGGCTGAGGCGCGGTACTGGCCGGGCGCGGAACGGCTGTTCTGGCAGGCCATCCAGGACGGCGAGTTCACCGACCCGTCTCGACCGTTCGTGCAGCTGGCGCTGCGGATCTACGACGGGATCGCCGGGGAGATCACCTCGCCCGCGCACTGGCGGATGACCCGGGCGCTCGCCCTGCACCGCCGGCAGATCCGCGGGTTCGCCGTTGCCGCAGATACCGCCGCTGCTCGCGGCGGGAGGAGTGAGGACGCCGCATGAGCAACCTCGTCAGCCGGGAGAAGCTTCCCGGCCTCGAATGGCGCGCGGCCCGTCTCGTCGAAGCCGTGACCGATGCGCTGGCGGTTCCGGGCCGGCGGGCTGCCCTGCGCCGTAGCCTGGGGCATTCGCCGCAGGATCCGGTGGTGGCACGAGCACACGGCATGGTCGCGCCGTACCTGCCGGTGCTGCCCGACCCCGCGCGGGACGGCTTCTACCCGGACACCGCCATCGACGTGGTCGCGATCGAGCGGGCCTTCTACACGGTGGCGGCGCTGATGGCGGCGCAGCCGCGCTCCGCGCGGGACGCGGAGATCGCCGCTGCCGAGGCCGCCACGCCGACCTCGTCAGAAGAGACAACGCGGACCCCGACAACCGAAGCAGAGGCCGACTCCGCGGCCGAGGACCGCGTTGGGGCGGCGGACCCAGCCGATACGACGACGGTTCCGGCCGGCACCGGGCGTCGGCGGCCGAGTCTCGGCTACACGCTTGCGGCGGCGGTGCGGGCCGGGAAGCTGAACGGCGAGACGATTCCGCCCCGCCTGCAGCTGATCTGCCGCCAGGACGTCGCCGGGGTGCACCGTCACCTGCCCCGGCTGGTCGGCCAGCTACGTTCCGACCTCGTCCCGGTCGCCTGGGTGCCGCTGATCGTCGACCTGGCCCGGTGGGGCCGCTACCGCGACCAGGTCGCCAAGGGCTGGCTG
>NZ_CDWRCM010000062.1:6920-21182 GCF_977927585.1 Frankia sp. CcWB2
GGACTACTACCGGGCGGTCTCGGCGCCCCGCCCTGCCGCCCCGTCCACCACCCCCAGCATCGACATTTCTACCGGCGGTGCGGCCGCCGACAGCGAAAGCGAGACGTCATGACCACCGCCCGGTTCCTCGACATCCATCTGCTCCAGACCATCCCGTTCTCGAACCTCAACCGCGACGACCTGGGCGCACCCAAGACCGTCGTCTACGGCGCGGCGACCCGCACCCGGGTGTCCTCCCAGTCCTGGAAACGTCAGGTTCGCCTGACCGTCGAGTCCGCACTGGGGGATCCGGCGGTGCGGACGCGGCGGATCGTCGCCTCCGTCGCCGAGCGGCTCGTGCTGGCCGGCTGGCCGGCTGAGCTGGCGGCGTTCGCCGGCCGGCAGGTGTTGATGTCGGCCGGCAAGAGCGGCATCAAAATCGACAAGGACCGGGACAAGAACGACATCTCTTCGGTGCTGCTCTACCTGCCGACCGCCGGGCTGGACGAGCTCGCGACCCTCGCCGCGGACCATCGTGCGGTGTTGGAGACCGAGATCGCGAAGAAGACCCCGAAGCCGGTGCTGCCGGCGGGCGAGGTCGCGGCGATCCTCGCCCGCCGGACCGGGACGATCAACCTGTTCGGTCGGATGCTCGCCGAGCTGCCTGGCGCGGACGTCGACGGCGCCGTGCAGGTCGCGCATGCGTTCACCGTGCACGCCACCACCCCGGAGATCGACTTCTTCACCGCCGTTGACGACATTCCCTCCGGGGAGGATCATGGCAGCGGCCACATGAACGCCGGGGAGTTCTCTGCCGGCGTCTTCTACCGGTACGCCTGCCTCGACCTGCGCGGGCTCGTGGCGAATCTCGACGGGGACACCGCGACGGCCCGGGAACTGACCGAACAGTTCCTCGCCGCCTTCCTGACCGCGCTGCCCTCGGGCAAGCAGAACGCGACCGCGCCGAACACCCCACCGGAACTCGCCTACGTCGCGGTCCGCGCCGACCGGCCGATGTCGCTCGCGGCGGCGTTCGAGCGGCCCGTCACCGCCGGGATCGAAGGCGGCTACGGCGAGGCGGCCCGCAGCGCCCTCGACGACTACGCGGCCGGGCTGCACCGCGTCTGGGACACCCCGGACAGCCTGCTCGTCCACGGCCACGCCTCCATCGACGGCAAGCCACGCACCGACGGGCTGGGCGAGCAGTACGGCTCCTACCGGGAGCTGCTCGCAGCCGCAGTCACCGCCGCCTACCCCACCTCGGCATGAGCGGGCTGATCCTGCGGCTCGCCGGCCCGTTGCAGTCCTGGGGTGAGCACAGCACCTTCACCGACCGGGACACCGTGGCGTTCCCGACCCGCTCCGGGCTGGTCGGCCTGCTCGCCGGTGCGGTCGGGCTGCGCCGCGGCGAGCCGCTCACCCGCTTCGACCCGCTCGGATTCACCGTCCGCGTCGACGCCCCAGGGGTGCCGCTCACCGACTTTCACACAGTCGGCGGCGGCCTGCCCGCCGCGCGTACCGCGCCCATCGCCGACGGCAAACACCGCTCCGGTGAGACCGGCACCATCGTCAGCCGGCGCCGCTACCTGTCCGACGCGGCCTTCACCGTCGCCGTCACCGGGCCCGACATCCTGGTGGCCGAACTCGGCGAGGCCCTACGCGAACCCCGCTGGCAGCCCTACCTCGGCCGCCGCTCCTGCCCACCCGACCAGCCGCTGTTGCTGCACGCCGGCGTCAACGATCCCGAAGAGCATCTACGCACCCTCGTCCCGCTCCCCCGCCGCCGACGGCGCCTACGCACCACGCCGCCGGACACCACGGTCGATCTCATCCTCGAGACCGATCCACTCGACCCGACCGCCACCACCGAACTGGCCGACATGCCGATCAGCTTCGCCGGCCTCGACCGCCGCTACCAGCGGCGGACCGTACGCCGCGAAACCCTCACCCTGCCCGACACGCTGTTCGCCGCCGACGGTCCGGCGTTCCAGCGGGCCCTCTACGCCTACATGAGAGAACAGCCATGAACCCCGTATGGCTGGTCCGCATCGTCCCGGACCTGCGACGCCGCGACGTGCGCACCGATCTCACCGACGCGGTCGCACTCCACCAGAGAATCATGAAACTGGTCCCCGACCAGATCGGCCCGGACGCCCGCAGCCTCGCCGGCGCCCTGTTCCGCGTCGAGGAAAAACGCACCGGCGTCGAGATCCTCGTCCAGACCCGCCTGATCCCCCTGACCGACCAGCTGCCCGCCGGCTACGGCCAGGTCACCACCCGCGGCCTGACCGGCCTGCTCAACCGGCTGCACACCGGCCTCGGCGTGCACTACCGGCTCGTCGCGAACCCCGCCAAACGGCTCGGCCGTAACGCCAAGCACCCCGGCCGGCTCGCCGCCCTCCGCGGGCAAGAAGCCGAAACCTGGTGGACCAGCCGCGCCGACCGCTGCGGCCTCGCGCTACGCAGCTCGACCGCTCTGCCCCTCGACGACATCACCGGACCCCGCCAAGGCCGCGCCCAGATCCGCCACGCGCTCACCCGCTACGACGGAATCGCCGTCGTCACCGACCCCGATGCGCTTCGGACAGCCATCCTCGGCGGCGTCGGCCGCGGCAAAGCCCACGGCGCCGGATTGCTCAGCATCGCCCCGATCGGCGGCAGCCGATGAGCGCACCACGGAGCGCAACGACAGCCAAACACCGGCTCGGCCGGCCGACTCTCGCGATGCTGCCCCGGGTCACGGACTCGCTGTCCTTCCTCTACATGGAGTCCGTCCGCATCACCCAGGACGACACCGGCGTGCTCGCCTACGTCGAGTCCCCACGCGGAACCGAGCAGGTCTACCTCCCTGTCGCCACCCTGTCCTGCATCCTGCTCGGCCCCGGAACCTCCATCACCCAGCCGGCGATGAGCACGATCGCCCGGCACGGCACCAGCCTCGTCTGCGTCGGCGCTGGCGGCATCCGCAGCTATGCCACCATCCATCCCGCGGGCCTGACCACCGCCTGGCTGGAAAAACAGGTCCGCGCCTGGGCAGACGACCTTCGGGTCCGCGTCGCCAGCCGCATGTACCGGCACCGCTTCTCCACCGAGGTACCCGAAGGCACCACCCTCGCCCAGCTACGCGGCATGGAAGTCCTCCCCACGCCCGTGGGGGTGAACCGAGTTCCGACTCGTCAAGCTGCTCCCCACCATCGTCCGAGACATCCAGAACCTGCTCGACCCCGACCCCGACCGCGACCCCACCAACTCCAAGAACGGGGACGACGAGGACAGCCGCGGCAACCTCGCGGTCGAGATGGTCCACCTCTGGGATCCCCAGCTCGGCTCCGTCAAAGCCGGCGTCAACTACGGCGACGGCCCAGACCCCGACCTGATCGACTTCACCGAGGACGCCGGTCTGGACGTCGATGGCGATCCCCCGACCCTCGACAATGGCGATCTCGAACCCGACGACGTCAACGTGAACCTGGGCATCCCATGGCAGGAATGATCGTCATCTCCACCGCCGCCGTCCCCGACCACGTCCGCGGCGCCCTCAGCCGGTGGCTCGTCGAGCCCACCGCCGGCCTCTACGTCGGCACCGTCTCCGCCCGCGTCCGCGACAAACTCTGGAACGACGTCGCCGCCAGCATCTCCGACGGCGCCGCCGTCTGCATCCACCCCGCCGACACCGAACAAGACTTCACGATCAAAACTGCCGGAGAACGACGCCGCCACGTCCTCGACTTCGACGGCCTCCAACTCATCGGCCTACAATCACAACAGACGCCGGAGACCACCTAAAAGCCCAGGTAATCAAGTGTCCTCCCCACGCCCGTGGGGGTGATCCGCATGCCCGGGACGGCCCGCATGCCCGGAACGGGTCCTCCCCACGCCCGTGGGGGTGATCCGCCGCTCCGCTTCACCTCCGCTGATCCGCCCATGTCCTCCCCACGCCCGTGGGGGTGATCCGGACAGCCGGAACGGGTTGGCGGCACCGGCGTCGTCCTCCCCACGCCCGTGGGGGTGATCCGCCGGTTGATGGGGCGACGTATCCGGCGACGTGGTCCTCCCCACGCCCGTGGGGGTGATCCGCGTCCATGCTCGACGCGACGCTCCTCGAAGCCGTCCTCCCCACGCCCGTGGGGGTGATCCGTAGACCTGACCACCGCTGCTCATGCAGTGCTCGTCCTCCCCACGCCCGTGGGGGTGATCCGTCCGTCGGCGCGAACCCCCATGCCCATAGCGGGTCCTCCCCACGCCCGTGGGGGTGATCCGGTCCCTGCTACATCTGCGACCCGGACCCGGACGTCCTCCCCACGCCCGTGGGGGTGATCCGACGGCGGGTACTCGTCGGGTGTACGCCTCGACATCCGCGGCCATCTCGGCCTCGACGACGGACGACAGCTCGGCGACCTCGAGTAACGGATCCACCTCGTCGTCGACCTCCGACAGCGCGTCCTCGTCCGGCGGCTGGTCGGGCGGGACGACGGTCCCACGCACGCGTCGACCGGTGGTTCCTGAGATGCCCGGCGCGGCAGCGGCGGTCGAGTGGTCGGTGTGGAGCACGACCGCCCGGCTCGTGGTGACCGAGCCCGGCGTGCTGGTCAGCCTCGGCGGGGATGTCGCCACCGCCGGGAACGCGCCGGAGGGCGGCTGGCGCATCCGGGTCCAGGACCGCCCGGGAGAGCCCGCCTGCACCGTCACCCTGGCCGCCGGGAGCGCCGTCGCGACGTCCAGCACCCTCGGGCGACGGTGGCGGCGCGGCGGGCGGCTCCTGCACCACATCCTGGATCCGCGCACCTGCCAGCCCGCGCCGGTGGTCTGGCGGACCGCTACCGTGGCGGCCGCGAGCTGCCTCGACGCGAACACGGCGAGCACCGCCGCGATCGTCCGCGGTTCTGCGGCGGTGGGCTGGCCGCGCCGGCTCGGGATGCCGGCACGGCTCGTCGCCGCGGACAGCTCGATCGTCACGACCGCGGGCTGGCCCGACCCGAGCCCGGCCGGGGTGGCCGGAGTCGAGGTGGCCGGGGTCCGGGTAGACCGGGCCGAGACGGCTCCGCCCGCCGAGGATGGAACCCGAGTCGCATCCGCTGGATCGGCGACACGGCCGAGAGGTTCCGGCCGATGAGCACCGAAGCCCTCTGGTACGCCGCCCGGGGCACGGGCACCACGTGCCTGCTGCTGCTCACCCTGACGGTCGTCCTCGGCATCGTGGCCCGCTCGGGTCGCGGCCTCGCGGGTCTGCCCGGTTTCGCGCTCGCCGTCGCCGGATCCGCGGCCTGGCGCTGCTCCGCCTCCTTCAGGCTCCTCCCCCGCCCACACCGGCCCCCCACCCCACACCGGCCCCTCAGCCCGCGACACCAACCGGCGGCGCCCACAACCATGACCCCCAGATCGGAGCAGACATGACCATCCGCGCTGCCGCCGGAGCGGCCCAACCGTCCATCCCGACCGGCGCCACCATCGCTACCGGCGGCGCCAGCGGCACCACCAGCGGCGTCGGCGGCGCAGGCTCCCCTGAGGTCCAGCCCGGGTGGGGGCGCGAGCCCTGGCCTGCGGCCATGCACGCGGTACGGCCCGCGGCCGGCGCGGGCGGCCTCCCCGCGCATCACGTCCCGGCCGGACGGCTGCTGACCGCGGCCGCGTCCGACCTCGCCGCGCACGACCGCCAGTGTGGACCGCTGCCCTGGCGCGGCGGACCCGGGCGGTTACTTCCGGAGATCCACGACTCCGGGCTGACCGGGCGGGGCGGCGCGGCCTTCCCCACCTGGCGGAAACTCGCCGCGAGCGCCGAGGGCACCTGCCTCGACGGCAGCCACTCCGGCAGCGCGCACCGGCACAGCGCCTACCGGAACAGCACACACCAGGGCAGCCAGCACCGGAACGCCGGGCACCGAGCCGACCGGTACCGGAGCGGCACACACCCCGTGGTCGTCGCCAACGCCGCCGAAGGGGAACCCGAGAGCGCCAAGGACGTCACCCTGCTCACCGTGGCGCCCCACCTCGTCCTCGACGGCCTGCAGCTCGCCGCGGAGGCGGTCGGGGCCGACGAGGCCTTCGTCTATCTCAAACCCGGGCCGGCGGTCACGGCGGTCCGGCGGGCGCTGGCCCAACGGCGGGCCGCGGGCTGGGACCGGTTCACCGTCCAGATCCGGGAGGCTCCGGAGACCTTCATCGCTGGGGAGGCGTCGGCCGTCATCGCAGCCCTGGAGGGAGGGGCGGCCCGGCCGCGCGCGCACTGGCAACCGCTCGCCGAGGCCGGTTTCCACGGCCGTCCGACCCTGGTGCAGAACGCCGAGGCACTCGCGCACCTCGCGTTGATCGCCCGGTGGGGGGCCGGCTGGTTCCGCTCGGTCGGGACCGCCGAGGAACCGGGCACGTTCCTGGCCACCGTGACGGGAGCGGTCGCCGCGCCCGGTGTCGTCGAGATGCCGTTCGGCACCCCGCTCGGCACTCTCGCGCAGCTCGCGGGCGGCTTCACCGAGCAGGTCGGGGCCTTCCGGGTCGGCGGCTACAGCGGTGCGTGGCTGCCCGGCGGCCCGGGAACGACAATCGCGATGTCCCGAGCGGCGCTGGCGCCGTGGGGTGCCGCACCGGGCGCCGGAGTGGTCGCCGTCCTCCCGGCCCGGGCCTGCGGGCTCGTCGAGACCGCGCGCATCGTCGGGTACCTGGCCGCGCAGAACGCTGGCCAGTGCGGGCCATGCGCCAGCGGGCTGCCCCAGCTTGCGGACGCCGTGGCCGGGATGGCCCGAACGGATGGCGGGTCCGGCGGCCTGGTGCAGGGGGCTGGCGATCCGGGGCAGTCCGCCATCCGGGCGCTGCGCCTCGCCGCCCTGGTCGCCGGTCGCGGCGCGTGCCACCACCCGGACGGCGCGGCCCGCCTCGTGCACAGTGCGCTGCGCACGTTCGCCGAGGACATCCGGGCGCACGCCGAGGGCCGCTGCCTCGGCTCGGCCTGCGCCTCCTGACGACACCCATCCCGACCAGGCAGCGTCGACGAATCCGCAGGGAGACAGATGCCATGAACACCACAGATGCCATGAACACCACAAACGCCGGCGCAGCCTCCGGCCCGGCCCGGCTGTGGATCGACTGGACGGCATGTGACGGCCGCGGCTGGTGTGTCGAGCTGCTACCCGAGCTGCTGACCCGCGATCCGGCAGGTTATCCGCTGGCCCGCGGAACGACCGGACAGTCGACCCGAAAAATCACCGTCTCCACGGAGCTGATCGAGCATGCTCGCCGGGCGGCGGATGCCTGTCCCCGGCTCGCGCTGCACCTGCTCGCCGGCCAGGGACAGGGGTAGCCGGGCCCGGCGGCCGATGTCCGCTGTCTCGCTCGCTACATTACCGCCGCATTACCACTTGGCTAAAGCAGCGTTACTGCCGCGTGCCTGGGTAGCTGGCGGCCGCGAGGGCGAGGATCTCCTCACGGTCCTCGGCGAGCAGGAATCCGGTCACGATCGCGTCGTCGGTGGCCCGGGTGAAGGCGGCGAGATAGTCCTCGGCGCCGGCGGGGTAACGGGCGGCGAGTGTGGCGGAATCCAGCGGCCGGGTGGAGCCGAAGATGGCGGAGGCGTCGGTGGGGTTCTGTCCCAGGCCGGACAGGACGGCGATGGGAACGTCGACCCAGGGAGTGCGCACGCCACCACGGGCGATGCCGTCCGCGTCACGGAGAAGTACCGCCGGCTCCGTCGCGGCGGTTAGCAGGTGGGGCGCGGACGGGGGCGCGACACCATAACGGATCCAGTCGTCCAGCGCGGCAATCGCGGCCTGGGCGACATAGTGCTGCTGCAGGCCGCTGTTGATCGCAGCGGCGAACGGGACACCGAAAGGGGCGGCACTGGGCACCAGAAGGCGTACCAGCTCCGCAGCGGGCAGCGCACCGTCGTCACGGAAACCAGCCTTGAGCGTGTAGATGTCGACGTGCGCCGCGCCGGCGATCTCCCAGAGCCGGAACCGGTCGCTATCGGGTTGGCGGGCGCCCACGGCGCCGAGCACGCCGGCGACGTCGGTCTCGCTCTGCACGACCATCACGGGCACCGCGACGTCCGTGCGCAGCCGGACATCCCCGGCCAGGGTCGGGCCGCCCCGACCGTCGAGGGACGCCGTGGTCCCCGGGCGGCCCTGGACCAGGTAACCGTCGAAACCGCCATGACCACCGCCGGCAGCACGACTCCCACCACGGATGCCGCCGCCGTCGTCACCGCCGTCGCCGTCCCGCGCCGCGATGGTGTTGACATAGGTCACCAGAAAGAACGCCGCCTGGGATGCGCCTACGGCGATCATCCGCGCCGATCGAGGAGACCGCGACGCACGGTTTCCCCGGCCTGACGGAAGATGTCGAAGCTGTACGCGTCACCGGGATGGGACAGAATCGCGTAACGGGTGGGATCGGCACTCTTAAGCGACGGCACGATCGGCCACCAACCAGTACCGCGTTGCTCCCCGGCACCACCTTCGCCCGCATTACTGCCACTAGCACCACCGCCACCCGCATTACTGCCGCTAGCACCACCGTCGCCCGCAACGGCCCTCACTTCGACACCGGCCTCTTCGGCGGTCTCGATCCCTTCGATGCCGATGCGTTGCGCCGACACCCCCACCCAGGCGAAACCGGCGCGGAGCAGATGCCGATGCGTCGTGAGCCATGCGGCGGCGGCGTCCATTCCGGCAGAGACGTTCAACCATTCCACGACGGCCGTACCGTTGAAGGCGGTCGGGTCGGCAGGCCGGTAGACGATGAGACGGGTCCGAAACGGCGCCTGGCCGGCGACCACCACGTCCCACCTGCCATCAGAGGTGAGCGGACCCGTCGCGGCATAGGAGTCGGCGGTTCCGCTCACAAAGAACTCCTCCGCCAGATAGGGGACGTAATGAAGTAACAAATACGTGATCGAGAGCATCATCGCAGGTCACAGGCCTGTGGAGGGTTCGAAACGCGCAAGTTATTTCATTTCGACTCCATAGCCGATGGAGGCCAGCTCGAAAGACGTCGAGATCAGGCTCGCCTGGCCGGCGATCGGCCCGTCGACTCGCACCGACGCCATCTCCATCAGCTCCATCGATTCGGTTCCTCTCGCGCTCGCCGCACGGATCCACGATCCATCGTGCCGCACGCGAGCGCATCGAACCGATGGCCGCCGTTGCTCAGATGTCATATTCCGAGGACTTTTGACCTGTGACCGGGACGTAAATCCCGATCCGATGGTCAGGAGCCCCGTGGTCCGCGCGAGCCCCGATGAGGCCGTGTGGAGAGGTGCCACCTCCGGGCCGGTGTGCGGTTTCTCGCGGGGCGCGCCTGGCATGCCGCGACCACACCGCGCATCGGGAACGGGTACAGGTACAGGTACAGGTACGGCGTCATCGGACCACTCATTGGATTACCCGTCAGACCACCCATCAGACCACCCTGCCCCGGCCGTGCAGCCCGCACGTCCCTCGACGGCGGGCCGCACGTGTGCGGATGCGGCTCAGTGGCCGTGCGGAACGGCGCGGCACAGGATCACCCGGTCGAAATTCAGCCGGTGCCGTTCAGCCGGCGCCGAAGAGCCCCTGCGCGGGAAAACCGCCCGCGGGCGCGGCGGGCGGGACGGCGAACAGGGCGCTGGAGGTGTGCCGGATGAAGGTGTTCAATGCGTCGCCGGCCGCGAGGGTCCGCTGCACCGCGACGAACGCCGTACGCGGGTCGGCCTGGTAGGCCGTGAAGAACAGGCCGGCGTCCGGCTCGCCGGCTGAGTCCAGGCCGTCGTCATAGGAGTAACCGCGACGAAGCATGGCGATCCCGCCGTGGAACGACGGGTGGGACAGCCGGGCATGGGCGTTGCCGGCGATCGCGAGACTGCCGTCGGCGGCGCGGGCAGTGAAGTCCGGCTGGATGGTCTCAGCGCCGCCCTGCCCCACCGGCGGTGCCGAGAGCGCGGTGCCGTCGGACTTGCGGCGGCCGATGACCGCGCTCTGAGCCGTCTCGTCCAGCCGCGCCCAGGCATCGAGCAGCATGCGGATGCGCCGGCAGACCAGGTAGGACCCGTCCCGCACCCATTCCGGCCCGTTGGACACCCACACCGCCCGGCCGAACTGCGGCGTGCCCGGTCCCGGGTTGTCCGTGCCGTCGATCTGCCCCATCAGGTTGCGCGGGGTGGACCCGGGGTTGAACGCGGCCGCCGCGGAACGAAGGAATCCCCGCTGGATCCAGCGGGGCCGGGCATCCTGAGCGGCGAGACGACGTATCTGCCGGGAAGCCGAGACCGCGACCATCGGATCCTCGGCGCAGACCTGCACGCCGAGATCCCCGCCGCTGCGCGCCGGATCGAGCTGGTCACCGGGCATCGCGGGGATGTCCGCGAGCTCCGCGGGTATCTGCGCGTCGAGGCCGGCGCGGCGCAGCGCGGACGCACCGAGCCCGATGGTGATCGTCAGTCCCGCCGGTCCGAGTCCCTGGGTGTCCCGCTCAGCGCCGTCGAGCGGCTCGCCTCGCATCAGCACCGCGGCGGCGGCCGTCCAGGTACGCAGCACCGCGGCGAGGGAGGCGCGGACCGCGGCCGGGCCGGACGTCGTCAGGTCGTAGGCGGTGAAGACGAGCTGCGCGGGAGGCCGGTCGGCGATTCCGGGCTGGTGACGGCCGTCACCCACCACCCCAGCCAGCGCCTCACGACGGACCACGGCGACGCGGTCCGGCCCGCCCGACTGGTCCTCCCGGGAACGTTCCGCGGCAACGGTGACACCGCTGTCGAGGGCCATGACTCCCCCGAGGCCTCCCCCGATCGCGACACCACCGCCGAAGCCGAGCAGCCCGGCGCCCCGCAGCACCCTGCGGCGGTGGGGACCGGTCGGGCGGTTCTCCCGGACCGCATCCGCCGCATCGGCGATATCCGTTACATCGGCAGCGTCCACCACATCCGTAATGTCCGACATACCCGCCCTACCGGCCCTATTGGACATACCGGTCTCAGACCTACCGGTTCCATCCGTCCTGTCGCTCACGGGATCCGTACCGGCGCCGCGGTGAGATCCGACATCATCCTCGGGCCGGCAATCCTCGGGCCGGCGTCAACGCGGCGATTGCCACCGAAGGACACCCGGATGAGCCGTCCGGTGAGGTGTTCGCATGGGTCATAGGGCAGTTCCACGATGTCCGTGAGAAGATGATCCGCCGTGGAGGGCGCCGTCGACCACTGCGGGACGCTCGGCACACGCCCCGGTCGACCGGGACTAACCCTCCATACTTCTCCGGGCGACGGGTTCGCCCCGGCCACGGGCCAGGCCCCATCGTGCACTCGAGTTCAGTCCGCGCAGCGCCCTGCGCACGGCCGGGTGCTGGCTGGCACGGTGCACCGGGTAGCGCCACGGCGGCTGTTCGCCCTGGCGCGACGCCATCGAGTAGGCGAACGACACCGGATCCTGATCGAGGTATGGGTCCACCCGTTCGAACCAGGCCATGCTCATCCGCGCCGCCGCCTGCAGAGGACCCAGGGCCGCCCGGCCCCGCCGGTCGAAATCTCGCAGCGCGGCCGGCAGATCGCCGCCGCTGTCGTACATGCTCTGCGCGAGCGCGACCGCATCGACGATCGCGAGCGCCGTGCCCGACCCGAAGGCGAAGTGCGTGGTGTGGGCGGCGTCACCGATCAACACGACGTTGTCGTGGTACCAGCTCCGGTTGGTGACATCGGCGAAACGCAGCCACCGCGCCGCCCGGCCGCGGCACTGGCTGATCAGCGGATGGCCGTCCAACGGACCAGAGAAGATCTTTTCCAGCATCCGCGGCGCGTCCTCGGCGCTCAGGCGATCAAGGCCGAGTCCCTTCCACGTCCGCTGGGAGCATTCCACAATGCAGGTGCTGATACCGGCGCTGGACGGATAGGCGTGGAACCAGATCCATCCTGCGGAGGTCCGTTCGAAGGCGAAGGTGAAGCTGTCGAATCGCTTGTCGGTGCCGAGCCAGATGTACGGGTTACCGCCGATCTCGACCTTGGTACCGAAATCGTCCTGGGCCATCTGGCGCACCCGGCTGTTCGCGCCGTCGGACGCCACGACGAGATCGGCGTCGGCGTACGGGCGCAGGTCGTCTACCTCGTGCCGGTACTCCACTTCGACGCCGAGATCGGTGGCCCGCCGGGCGAGGATCTCGAGCAGCGCGGCCCGCTGCAGGCTGAAGCCGTAGCCGGTGAGATATGCCGCCCGCGATCCGCCCAGACTGATCCGCTGCTCCTGCCAGAGAGTGGACGCAGCCCGCAGGGCACGAGCGCTGCCTGGGTCGTTCCGGAAAAGGACGTCCAGAAGGTTATCCCAATACACAACCCCCCAGCCGTAGGTCGCCCCGGGCGGGTCGCGTTCGAGGATTGTGATCTCCTGGCTGGCGTCACGGCGTTTCGCCGAGATGGCGAAGTACAGTCCTGCTGGTCCGCCGCCCACACAGACGATCCTCACCGCAGGTGCCTCCTCCGTGTTCCTCCTCGGCGTGACCCGGACGGCGGGTGGCAACGACCGTTCGCCGGCTCGTCACCACCGTCGTCCCCGGAGAGGAGCACCGCCAACGGATGTCGTGGTGCCCACTTGTCGGGCTGCCCGGTTACCCCGCATTGTCGGGTTTTCCGGTTTCCCGCATTGTCGGGTTACCCGAGTGTCAGATTGCTGGTCGGGTTGCTGGACTGTCGGGAGCCGGGATCACCAACGGCCCCAGCCACCCCAGCGGCCCCAGCCACCCCAGCCACCCCAGCGCCCCCAGCCACCCCAGTGGCCCCAGCCCCAGCCCCAGCCCCCGAAGAAACCGGTGACCTGCCGGAACGAGCCCTCGGCCCGGAGCGTCGGTGCCTCATACGTTGCTTTCATGCCGGATTCCTCCGTCCGACTTCGATTTATTCGGTCTATGTGACTCTCGGCGATCCAGACAACACAGTGGCCGCCGTCGGTGTCCCACCTCCGACCGCCACTTACCGCCTGTGACCAACCATCTTCGATTCTGCTCCTTTGCTGTCCATTGCTGGTTCATCGCCGGTTCGGTGGCACCATCGGGAGTCGCGGTGGAGACGGGCGCCGATCGAGCAGATCATCGCTGTAGCCGGCCGAAGCTCCGGCTCACGGGCCGGCACCCGTCGGAGGCCCCACGCCGCACCAAAGGCGCCATGCGGGGCAGGAGGGGTTATCGGATCGATCTCGGCGTCGATCTCGAGAAGATGGCCTTGCGGGACAGTCCGAGGCTGTTGGGACCCTACGGATCTGGTCGTCGGGAAGCCCACCACGGTGGCACAGCCAGGTCCGGCCCACGGCCCGGATCTCGGTCAACGAGGTGAATCGTCAACGAGGTGAAATGACGGCCGGCGGCGTCTTCGCCGGGCACACGCGAGTGCGAGCGCGGTCCTGCTGCAGTCCTGTTGTGATCCTGTATACGGGAGCGTTAGGCGACGTCGCGGTCGCGCGCGTCCTCGGGCAGTAGGGTGCGCAGGCCCAGAATGATGTTGGTGATCCCGAACTCGAACTCCTCCGGGACGGTGACGTCGGAAGGCTGCGCCGCCGCAGGGACCGCCGCGGCCGGCTCCTCGACGGGCCGCTCGGTGAGCAGGAAGCCCCGGGTGTATGTCGAGAGCGTGAGGAAAGCGTGCCAGGCCAGCGACGACGGGAATCCGGCATCCCGCAGCCCAGCCAGCAGTTCCGCCGCCCGAAACCAGGAGGTGATGGTCTCCTCTGGTAGGTCGGACTGCCGCTACGACGCGTAATCAGGTCGCATTTCAGGTCGTCGACGGCGAGCAGCGCATAGGGGACGTAATGAAGTAACAAATACGTGATCGAGAGCATCATCGCAGGTCACAGGCCTGTGGAGGGTTCGAAACGCGCAAGTTATTTCATTTCGACTCCATAGAAATTTTTGAAGAACTCGCGGAGCATGTCCTCCCAGTCGTCACCACGGAGGGGAGGCATGCTCTCATAGAAAGAGACGAGTGCCTCCTCGGCCATGGCGTCGAGGAGTTCTCGCTTGCTCTTAAAATACCAGTAGATGCTGGTGACACCGACGTCGGGATACGCAGCCAGGCGGGGCATACTCAACCGATCGACCGGCGTGTCCCGGCAAAACTCGAAGGCGCCCGCCAGAATCCCCGGGGCATTGATGGATCCCCGAGCACGCCGCGACCGGGGACGCTTCGATCCCGTGTTCACTGAGGGGGGCACGCACTAGCCTCCGCATCGTGGGGATGGCCCGGGAACGGCCCCGCTACCCAGGACCACACCGAGTATTCTACCGGAAGGTTCTCCGGATGGTGTGAGATATCTGCCGCACCCGGCGGGCGCAGTGGTTGGCTCATGG
>NZ_CDWRCM010000063.1:0-5531 GCF_977927585.1 Frankia sp. CcWB2
GGGTTTCACGCCCACCCCGGTTAACTTCGAAGACCCAGAATACGGGGACATGGCCGGCTTCGGTGTCATCGACCCGGTGAAAGTCACCCGTTGCGCGCTGCAGAGCGCGGCGTCGATCGCCGCGCTCTTGCTGACAACGGAAACCCTGGTTGTCGAGGAGGTCATCGGCAACCCGGGCGCCGTGATTGCTCCCGGATTCGGGGATCTCGCGGAGGGCCTGGTCCGGCCTTCCAACATCGCCTGATCGCCATCGGCAGGAACGGTCTCGCGCCCGGTCAGCATCACCGTTTTCGGAGCGGATGACGCCGGTCCGGCGGGCCGCCTACCGCCGGACCGGCTTCGCGACTCTCCGCTTCGTACGGACCGCCGGCGCGGGGCGTGCCCTGGTTCAGACCGGGCCAAGGGCGATCCGCCCCACCTGGGACGCGTCAGGCGGTGATGCCGTAGGCCTTCAGCTTGCGGTAAAGGCCGGACCGCGACATCCCGAGCCTGGCGGCCGCCAGCATTCGGTTGCCCTCGGTCTCTTGGAGGGCGGCGACAATCGTGTCCCGCTCAGCTGCCTCCAGCGGGGTGAGCACGTGCCGCGAGGTGGTCTGGCAGTACGCCGGCAGGTCCTGGGCCTGGATCTCCCCGACCGGTCGCCGCCGCAGCGCGTGTTCGAGGGCCTCGCGCAGCTGGGAGACGTTGCGTGGCCAGGAGTAGCGCGCGATGATCCGTTCGGCGGCTGGACTGAGCCGCACCTTGCGGTTGGGGGCTATGCCGCGCAGGACCGACGAGGTGATGGTGGAGAGGTCATCGGTACGGCATCGCAGCGGCGGCACGGTGATTGCTACCTCGAAGTGGCCGAGGAGTGCGTGGAACGGCAGGTCGGAGTCCAGCGAGGAGTCCGACAGGGTCGCAACGAATGAGGTGGTGCCGTCGAGCCGGCTGATCGCAGTGAAGAACGCGTCGAGCTGTTCGACTCCTTCGGTGCTGGCCTGGTCGACATTGCGGACGATGTAGAGGGTCGGCTCTGGCTTGCCCGCGAGCAGAGAGTCGATGTCGGTCTCGGAGTTCTCGATGGTCAGCTGGGAGGCGTCCATCGACACGCTTCGGCTGCCCGGGTGCGAGGCGTGGAAGATCTCGGCGACCAGGGTGAACTTGCCGGTGCCGGTCTCACCGAGCACGATCGCCGGCTTCTCCGCCATGAGGGCTTCGCGCAGCTTGTCGCACGCGCGTACCCACGCCGGTGACCGGCCACCGGTAATGGTCTCGTGCGGCCGGTACAGGTCGCCGGCGATGCGGGAGGTCTGCGGGGTCGCGACCGCGATCTGTGGCAGCACCTGCTCGGTGAAGTCGCCCGGCGATCCGGCCTTCTCCGTGGCAACGAGGTCGGCGATCACCACCATGCCGGCCACCTCGGAGCCGGTCAGGATCCGGGTGCCCCGGATGTGGACCATGCGTCCCCCCGGCAGGACCAGGGTGTCGCTCACCCGGTCGCGGCGGCTCATGAGGAAGGTCGCGTGCTCGCGCAGGGTCAGCTGCTCGCTGGCGTCGAACAGGCGCTGGGCCGGGGCGTTGGCGATGAAGACCGAGTCACCGAAGGCGAAGACGGCCTGCCGGGACGCCCGGGCTTCGGCGCGCAGGTAGGTCTCGAAAACGGCCTGCTGGGACTGGCTGCGATCCAGCAACAGGTTGCGGCTGATGTCCTTGGCGGCACTCTTCACCAAGGTGTGCATCAGCGGGCTCCAGGTCTGGGTGAGCGTGGAGATGTCCAGCACTCCCTCTACCCGGCCGGTGAGAGGATCGATGACCGGGGCGCCGGTGCAGGCGAAGCATTGCAGGGGCTCGGTGAAGTGCTCCGGCCCGACGATGCTGACCGGCTGACCGGCCTCGATCACGGTGCCCACACCGTTGGTGCCCATCATCGACTCGGAGTAGTTGAACCCTGGCGCGAATTCGACCCTGTCGAGCAACCGCCCGACCGTCGATGACAAGTCGATGCGCTGAACCAGCCTGGCCTTGTGGTCGGTCAGGGCGATGACCAGCGGGAGGTCCGCGGTGTCGTTGCCGAGCTGAGTGAGCACCGGGCGTGCGCAGCGCACCAGCCGGGACCCGGTGTCGATGTCGTCGATGTAGTCGCTGTGCGGCCGTGCGCTGTCGACGCCGGCCGCCTGGCTGCGTTCCCATGATGCCGCGAGCACGTCGGGGACACCGACGGCACCCGCGCGGCCGCACTCCAGGAAGTCTGCCCGGGCTGCGGCCACCCGTAAGAGGCGGTTCGCGGTGTCCGGCATGTGCACCTCCTCGGGGGTCCTGGATGGCCCCGTGGAAGAACATCGTGGCTGAGAGCCACGCCACATCCAAGAGCAGTGAGTGTCCAATTTTGGGACACCGACACCCGGTGGGACACCAGCAGGGTTGTCCCAACAACGGGGCCTGCGCATGGAACCCAGGGAGTCACGAACCGAGGAGCGTCATGGACACCCTGATCAACATCGACAACGGTGGCACGCTTACCGACATCTGCGTCTGGGATGGCGACCAGTTCACCTACACCAAGACCCTCACTACTCCGCACGACCTGTCGGAGTGCCTCTTCGACGGGATCGAGAAGGCCTCGGCCGCCCTCTACGGCGAGGCCAACACGGAGAAGCTGCTGCACGCTACGCAACACATCCGCTACTCGACCACGCAGGGCACCAACGCCCTGGTCGAGCGGCGGGGCCCGATGATCGGCATCCTCAGCACGATGCCGGGCCTGTTCGAGCAGATGCGCAGCCGTGAAGCGGAGAAGGACCTCTTCGACGGCCTGATCGCCGACCGGGTGCTCACCATCGACATGGGCGCGACCGATGAGGAGATCGACTTCGAAGTCGTCCAGCGGATCAACCAGCTCACCACCCTGGGTGCCGCCCGGGTGGTGGTGGCTGGTGAGTCGCCGGAACAGGAGCGTCGCCTACGCAGCGTGTTGCTGCGCAAGTTCCCGCGGCACCTGCTCGGCTCGATCCCGCTCCTGTACTCGTGGTCCCTCGCCGGCGACCGGGACCACCCGCGCCGGGTGTGGTCGTGCGTGCTCAACTCGTTCCTGCACCCGACCATGGAGCGGTTCCTGTACGCGGCGGAGCGGCGGCTGAAGTCGTACAGGGTGCTCAACCCGCTGCTGGTATACCGCAACGACGGAGCCTCCTCGCGGGTGGCCAAGGCGGTGGCGCTGAAGACGTACTCCTCCGGGCCGCGCGGCGGCTTGGAGGGTACGGCGGCGCTGGCTCGCACGTACGGCCTCGAGCACACGCTGATGATGGACATCGGCGGCACCACCACCGACGTGGGGGTCGTCCGCGGCGGTGCGGCGGCGGCCGATGAGCGCGGCACCATCGAGGGCGTCTCGATCTCCTACCCGATGAGCAACGTGCACTCGACCGGTGTCGGCGGGTCCTCGGTGATCTCGGTGGTGGACGGGCAGATCACGGTCGGGCCACGCAGTGTGGGGGCGGCCCCCGGCCCGGCCTGCTTCGGCTTCGGTGGCAAGGAAGCCACGATCACCGACGTCAACCTGCTGCTCGGCATCCTCGACGCCAGCACCTACCTCGACGGCACCTTCCGGCTCGACGCCGACCGTTCGGCCGCGGTCATCACCGAGACCATCGCCGAGCCGCTGGGCATCAGCCTGGAGGAGTCGCTGATCCGGATGGAGCAGGCCTACTTCGAGGCGCTGGCACACTCCTTCGCGCACCTGATCCAGGAGAACTCGACCCTCGTCGCCTTCGGTGGCGCCGGCCCGATGAGTGCCGTCGGTGCCGCTCGTCCGGCAGGGGTGAAGAAGGTGCTGATCCCGCGGATGGCAGCGGTCTTCTCCGCGTTCGGCATTGCCTTCTCCGACATCGGCAAGACCTACGAGGTCGGCGTGCCGGAGCCGACCACGGCAAGCACCGCGGCGACGTACGACGAGATGCTCGCCCGGGCCAGGCGCGACATTTTCCAGGAGGGCTACGACCTCGACGACTGCCGCACTGAGGTATTGCTCACCATCGAGGAGACCGACGGGTCGCCGGTGGAGACCAGGCCGTACCAGTCCGGCGACGCCGTGGACTTCCCCGGGAAGCAGGTCTCCCTGCAACTGTCGGTGACGGCCGCGCTGCCGCACCCCGAGGTTGCTCCCGACACCGACGTGCCCGCGATCCGGGTGACGAGCAATGAGACCCGCCTGGTCCGTTCCGCGCCCGACCAGGTCGACAAGGTGCCGGTGTTCGTGCTCGCCGAGATGCCGCCCGGTGGGAGTGGCGAGGGCCCGGTGATCGTCGAGGGTCCGTTCTTCACCGCTCGCGTGCTGCCCGGCTGGCAGTTCCGGGTCACCGCCTCGGGGGACCTGCTGCTGACCGACACCCAGTGACCTCCTTGACCACCCCGAGCATCCCCTGACCGCCACGAGAGGAAAGTCATCATGCGGGTCCCCATGACCGAATACCTGGTCATCGATCTCGATACCGAGCGATGGGTCTGCCGGGTGTGCGGCCGCGACATCTGGTCTGCCCACGGGAACTACAAGCTCGGCTGCCTGGTCTACGACCGCGACCCACGGGAGATCCACCAGCCGATCATCGACCCCGACCGCTACGAGTTCACCTTTTCCCCGGACCCGGCGTACTGCCGGATCCTGGAGTTCTACTGCCCCGGCTGCGCCACCCAGATCGAGACCGAATACGTGCCGCCGGGACACCCGCCGACGGCCGATCTCGTCATCGACGTCGCCGCGCTGCGCGCCCAGTGGGAGGAACGCGGCGTCGACCCCGAGCAGGTCCACAACTACGGGCCCGGCGAGGACGCGCAGAAATACACCGCCATGCACAAGGCGACCGGCCACATCCGCTGATCTCGCAGGAAGAACCGAGACAATGAAACGTATCTCCGTCGACATCGGCGGCACCTTCACCGACTGCTTCTTCGTTTGGGACGAGACCTACGTCGAGGCGAAGGCGCTGACCACGCACCACAACCTGGCGCTGGGCTTCAACGAGGCGCTCGACCTGGCGTGCAGCCGGGCCGGACTGGACCGCGGCACCGTGCTCACCGAGGTCGACTCGGTCCGCTACGCCACCACCCTGGGCACCAACGCTCTCATCGAGCGCAAGGGACCCAAGGTGGGGGCGATCGTCACTCATGGCTTCGAGGACACCATCCCGCTCTCCCGCGGCCGGGGGTACGGCGAGGGCCTGGACTACTCGATGCAACAGAACCTCCCGGCAGCCGAACGGCCCGAGCCGCTGGTGCCGCGGTACCTGATCCGCTCGGTCAAGGAACGCGTCAACTCGGCCGGCAAGATCGTGGCGAGGCTCGATCCCGAGGACGTCCGCACGGTGGTCCGTGAGCTGGTGGATGCCGGCGCCGAGGCCCTGGTGGTTTCGCTGGTCAACGCCACCGAGAATCCCGAGCACGAGCTGGCGATCCAGGAGATCATTCTCGACGAGTTCCCGGCCCACGAGCTGGGTGCCATCCCGCTGCTGCTGGGCCACCAGGTCTCTGGTCGCAAGGGCGAATACGTGCGGGCGACC
>NZ_CDWRCM010000063.1:5845-7400 GCF_977927585.1 Frankia sp. CcWB2
CGGCTTCCTGCACGAGATCATGTTTCACGCGCTCAGCCAGCTCTCGAACAACCTGCGCGACTCCGGCTACGGCAAGCCGATGCTGGTCATCCACAACTCCGGTGGCATGGCGCAGATGAACTCCACCGACGCCCTGCAGACCATCCACTCCGGTCCGATCGCCGGCGTCGGCGCCGCGGAGCACCTGTCGAACGAGACGGGCCTGGGCCATGTGATCTCCACCGACATGGGCGGCACGTCCTTCGACATCGGCCTGGTGCCTGAGGGCGGCGTGAAGCACTATGACTTCCTGCCGACCATCGACCGCTGGCTGGTGTCGGTGCCGATGGTGCACCTCGACACGCTCGGTGCCGGCGGCGGCTCCATCGCGTCGTACGACCGGATCCACAACTCCATCAAGATCGGCCCGGAGTCGGCCGGCTCCAACCCCGGCCCGGCCTGCTACGACCGCGGCGGACTGCGCCCGACGGTGACCGACGCCGACCTGTTGCTCGGCTATCTGGACCCGGACAACTACGCCAACGGCTACATCAAGCTCAACCCGAATCGCTCCCGGTTCGCCGTCGAAGAGAACCTGTGCGACCAGCTCGACATGGACGTTCTCGACATCGCCCGCGCGATCAAGGATGGCGTCGACGAGCAGATGGCGATCGGCATCGGCAAGGAGCTGCGGGTGCGCGGCTACTTGCCGGAGGACTTCACGATGCTCGCCTACGGCGGCAACGGTCCGCTGCACGCCTGCGGTATTGCTCGCCATGCCGGCATCAAGCAGATCCTGGCCCCGCCGTTCTCGTCGGTGTTCTCCGCCTGCGGCGCCGGCAACATGAAGCAGCTGCACTTCCACGAGCGCGGCGTGCACATCACGATGTACAACGCCACCTCCCGGTCGCTGTACGACAAGTACGAGGAGTTCAACGCGATCGTCGAGGAACTCGAGGCCCGGGGCCGGGAGGACCTGGTGCGTCAGGGCTTCGCGGCCGAAGACGTGAAGTACCGCCTGGAACTGGACATGCGCTACGGCAACCAGTTGCTCACCCAGGCTGTCGCCCTCGACATCAACCGGATGAACGGTGTCGGCGACGTACTGCACATGATCCGCACCTTCGGTGATGTCTACAGTCACCGGTTCGGCGCCAGCAGCGCGGCACCCGAAGCCGGGATCCGGGTGGGGACCGTGCGGGTGGCCTCCTATGTCGACGGCGACGTCGTCAACTTCGACTCGCTGGAGGCCGGCGGCGAGCGCACGGTGCCGACCGAGGTGTCGCACCGCAAGGTCTACTTTATCGGCCAGGACGACTCGATCGAGACGCCGGTCTACGACCAGACCGCGCTGTCGCACGAGCGGGTGATCCCCGGTCCCGCGATCGTCACCACCGAGAACACCACCTACCTCGTCGAGCCGGGCTGGCGTCTGGAGCCGACGGTGCAGGGCGCCGTCTGGTTCCTGCAGGACTGATCGAGTACACCGTCGAGCGCACCAGGGAGAAGACGATGACTGTCACGGACGACAGCGCCACGCAGGAGCAGGCCACCGAGCAGAGCACCCTCACGCCCC
>NZ_CDWRCM010000063.1:7663-15037 GCF_977927585.1 Frankia sp. CcWB2
AGGAGCGGGAGTGGGTCGACCAGTTCATGGACGAGACCACTCTCTTCCTCGGTCCCGACCCAGTGATCATGCGTGACCACTCCATCCAGGAACGGACGTCGCGGGAGGAGACGGCGATCGCCGCCGGTGTCGACCGGCTGGTGGTCGAGCGGATCCGCAAGCGGATTGCCGGTGCGCTCGACGAGGGCTACGAGATGTGCGAGGCACAGGGTGCCGCACCCGGGGCGAAGTGGGGTGACCTGACGGCCGCGATCTACACCGCGGCCGGGGACGTCTCCTACCTCTCCTGCCACGGGGTGATCGCGTTCTCCGCGATCCTGCACTACCCGATCCGGTACATTGTGAAGTGCTGGAAGGACGAGCCGACCGTCGGCATCCACGAGGGCGACGGATTCATCCACAACGACGCCCGGTTCGGCAACGTCCACAACACCGACCAGTCGATGATCATGCCGATCATACGTGGGGGCGAGATCATCGCGTGGGTGGCGGCGACCATCCACGAAGGCGAGAACGGCGCCTGCGAGCCGGGCGGCATGCCGTCAGGCTCGGAGACCCCGTTCGACGACGGCCTCCGGATGAGCCCGTTCAAGATTGTCGAGCGTGGTCATCTGCGCCGAGACCTGCTGACCTTCCTCCAGCACTCGGTGCGCGACCCCAAGCTGCAGCTGGCCGACCTGAAGGTGAAGATCACCGCGGTGCGCAAGATCATGGAGCGCATCGACAAGGTCATCGACGAGGTTGGCGTCGACACGTTCGTGGCGGCCCTGCGGGTCACCGTCGAGGACGTCGACGCCGAGGTCCGCCGCCGGATCTCCGAGCTTCCCGACGGCACGTACTCCTTCAACCAGTTCATGGATTCGACGCTGAAAGAGAACATCCTCATCAAGATCGCCTGCAAGATCCACGTCAAGGGCGACAAGATGACCGTCGACCTGCGTGGCACCGGACCGGAGATCATCAACCGGGCGATCAACTCTCCGCTGTGCTCGGTGAAGTCGATGATGATGCAGGCGATCCTGGCGTTCTGGTGGCCAGACCTGCCGCGCTGCACGGCGGCGATGAGCTGCATCGAGATCATTTCCGACGAGGGCACCTGGGCCGACGCGTCCTATGACGCCCCGATGGGGCAGTCGTTGCAGGCCTCGTTCCGAGGCTTCTCGATGATGCAGGCGCTCTACGGAAAGATGTCGTTCTCCACGCCGCACAAGTACTCGAACATCGTGGCTAACTGGTTCAACCAGATCAACACGTTCCTGTGGGGCGGTGTCACCAAGCACGGCGACATGGTCGGCAACCTGTGTGCCGACCTCAACGGCATGCCCGGGGGAGCCAAGCCCTTCCGGGACGGTGAGGACGCCGTCTCGCCGCTCTTCTGCGCCATGGCCGACACGGCCGAGCAGGAGGTCATGGAGGAGGAGGTGCCCTTCATGCAGCTGGTGGCCAAGCGCCTGGTCCGCGACAACATGGGCTTCGGCAAGTTCACCGGCGGCATGGGCTACGAGATGATCGTGGCCGCCGAGGGCACGCCGGAGTGGGGCTTCATGACGGTGACCTCCGGAGCGAAGTTCTCGTCCATCTACGGCATGTTCGGGGGCTACGGCTGCGGCACCTACCCGCTGGCGATGGTCAAGGGCACGAATGTCTACGAGCACATTCGCCGGGACAACAAGAAGTTCGACCTCTCGATTGAGAAGGTCATGAACGAGCGTCCGTTCCCGGATGGGAAGTACTCGACCTATCACATGGGTCTGCAGTACGACCGCGCCAAGGACGGAGAGCTCTACATGATCTCCCAGGGTGCCGGTGGTGGGTACGGTGACCCGCTGGAGCGTCTGCCTGAGTCGGTGGTGCGCGATGCCGAGCTCGGCCGGATCAGCCAGAAGGTCGCCGAGGAGATCTTCGGTGTCCGCTATGACCCGATCACCTTCCGGCTCGACGCCGAGGGCACCAGGCAGGCCCGCGAGCGGGTCCGCCAGACGCGCCTGACGCGCGGCAAGCCCTACGCGGAGTTCGTCAAGGATTTCGTCACCGAGGAGCCGCCGAAGGACCTCCTCTACTACGGCTCCTGGGGCGACGACACCAACGACCTCACCGCCACGGTGTTCACCATCGACGGTCCCCAGCGGGTCAAGGCGCCACTGAAGGAACTGCCGATCATCGTGATCCCGGACCGCCGGGAGCTGAAGATCGCGGCGCTGGAGGCGCGCGTGCGGGAGCTGGAGGACAGGCACGGCGAGGACGTCAAGCGTCTCGCCTGAGGTTCCGTCTCGCCTGAGGTTCCGTCTCGCCTGAGGTTCACAGAGCCCTGAGGTTCAAGGAGCACTGAATGTCTTCTCTCACTGCCCTGCTCGCTGCCGCGCCCGGCGGCCGGGCGCTGGTGATCGACCATGATGCCTACGCGACGGCAGTGCTACGGCAGGGCAGCGAGATCCCCTGGGGTGACCTCGCCGCCCTGACCGGGCACGTCGCCCAGGTCCATGCCCTGCTGGACCCGGATGCGGTGTTCATCAATGCCGAGGCGTTCTACGACGCGTATCTCGCGGCGACGCCTGACCTGGTGAGCGCCCTAGGGAAGCGTAGCCGCACGGGCTACGCGTTACGCACCCTGCTCGGTGACGAGCCCGCCGTCGAGCGGTTGGTTCTGACCATGCGCACGCTGGCGGACTCGACCCGGCGACGGGTCGTGCTGTCGGTGCCGTCGCCCGCGAGGTGGTTGCTGCGGGCACACGACCGGGCCGGTACGGGGCTGGACGAGGTGAGCGAGGACCACGTCGACAGCGCCTCCATGTACCTCGCCGAATGGCTGGGGCGCCTGGGGTCGCCGCCGCTGGGACTGCTGCTCCTTGATGCCCGGGCCCGCTCCGGGGACTCCGCCACGCTGGAGTCCCCGGAGCAGGCGGGTGGCTATACCTCGCTGACCAATGTGGCCGGGCACTTCGACTGGACGCTGGCGGTGCGATTCGACTCCTCGGTTGACGTGGCCGGCGATGTCACGCGGGCTGTCGTCCTTCCCGAGGCGTTCTGGCATGGCGAGGGGGAGGCACCTCGTGACGGAGCCCAGCTTGTGCTGACCACCATCCCGGCCAATGCGCCGCCCGAGACGGTTCTGCTGCGCCGGGCCCTGCTGAAGGAGGGGTGAGATGGACAAGGTTGTGGCGTCGGCGCAGGAGGCGGTCGCCGACATCCCGGTCGGGGCCAGCGTGGCGAGTGGTGGCTTCGGGGTCTGCGGTATCCCGTCGGTGCTCCTTGCCGCGCTCGCCGAACAGGGGGCCTCGGACCTGACCGTCATTTCCAACAACTGCGGGATCCCGGGTGTGGGTAACTCGCTGCTGCTGGAGGGCGGGCGGATCCGCCTTCTGGTGGCGTCGTACGTGGGGGAGAACAAGGAACTGGAACGGCAGTACCTCTCCGGGAAGGTCGAGATCGAGTTCAACCCGCAGGGGACGCTGGCGGAGCGGTTGCGCGCCGGTGGAGCCGGGATCGCCGCGTTCTACACCCGCACCGGCGTCGGCACGCAGGTCGCCGACGGCGGGCTGCCGATCAGGTACGACGCCTCGGGTGAGGTGGCGCTGGCCTCGCAGCCCAAGCTGACCGAGGTCTTCGAGGTCGACGGGGTGCCGCAGGTCTTCGTGCGGGAGACGGCGCTGCGGCCGGACTTCGTCCTGGTGCGGGCCCGGCGTGGTGACCGGCACGGCAACCTGGTTTTCCGCAAGGCCGCCCGCAACTTCAACCCGCTCTGCGCCATGGCCGGGAGGGTGACGATCGCGGAAGTGGAGGAACTCGTCGAGCCGGGTGCGCTGGAGCCCGACGAGATCCACCTGCCCGGAGTCTTCGTGCAGCGGGTGGTGGCGTTGACGCCCGACCAGGCCGCGGACAAGGGGATCGAGCGGCTCACCCTGCGTGCCGTCACGATTGCTGCAGGAGGTGCCTGACATGCCTTGGTCCCGGGACGACATGGCCGCCCGTGCGGCGGCGGAACTCAACGACGGGGACTACGTCAACCTCGGCATCGGTCTGCCGACGCTGGTTCCCAACCACGTGCCCGACGGCGTGGAGATCGTGTTGCAGAGTGAGAACGGCATCCTCGGCCTGGGCCCCTACCCGGTCGCCGGCGAGGAGGACCCGGATCTCATCAACGCCGGCAAGGAGACGGTGACGACCGCGACGGGAGCAAGCTTCTTCGACTCCGCCACCAGTTTCGGGATGATCCGTGGGGGGAAGATCGATGCGGCGATCCTCGGCGCCATGCAGGTCAGCGAGCGCGGGGACCTGTCGAACTGGGTGGTGCCCGGCAAGCTGGTCAAGGGCATGGGGGGCGCGATGGACCTGGTCCACGGCGCCCGCCGCGTGATCGTTCTGATGGAGCACTGCGCCAAGGACGGATCGCCGAAGATCCTGCCCGAGAACACGCTCCCGCTGACCGGCACGGGTGTCGTGCAGCGCATCATCACCGACCTCGCCGTCATCGACGTGACCTTCGATGGTCTGGTGCTGGTGGAGACGGCGCCGGGCGTCACAGCCGACGACGTGCAGAAGGTGACACCGGTACGGCTGGCTCGGGTGGGCACGAAGCCTGGTGCCGGCGTGGCGGGCGGACCTGCCGGGGTGTCTCAGCAGTGAAGGGTGTCTGAGCGTTGAAGGGACCGGATGTGGACCACGATGATGTGGAGATCGTGGGCTGGGGTCATACCCCGTTTGGCCGTCTGCCCGAGGAGACTCTGGAGCCGCTGATCGTCGCCGCCGCGCGGGAGGCGATCGCGTCGGCGGGCCTGCGCCCGCGGGAGATCGACGAAATTGTTCTCGGTACCTACAACGCGGGGTTGCAGCCGTTGGCGTTTCCTTCCTCGCTGGTCCTGGAGGCCGATGACGATCTGCTGTTCACCCCGGCGACCCGGGTGGAGAACGCGTGTGCGAGCGGGTCGGCCGCGCTGCTGTGCGGGGTGCGGGCGATCCAGTCCGGGCAGGCGCGCCGGGTGCTGGTGGTCGGGGCGGAGAAGATGACCCACGCGCCGGCCGAGGCTGTCGGCGGGGCTTTGCTGGGTGCCGACTACGAGCATGCCGGCGGGTTGTCCGGTGCCGGGTTCGCGCGGTTGTTTGCCGATGTCACCGAGGCCTACTTCACCAAGTACGGTGATCACAGTGACGCGCTGGCACGGATCGCGGCGAAGAACCACCGTAACGGGGTGGTGAACCCGTACGCCCATCTGCGTTCCGATCTCGGCTTCGAGTTCTGTAGCACGGTCGGTCCGCGTAATCCGATGGTCGCGGGCCCGCTGCGGCGCACGGACTGCTGCCCGGTCTCGGATGGTGCCGCCGCGGTGGTGCTGGCCGCGCCGGGTAGTGCGCCGCGTACCCCGGCGGTGCGGATCCGTGCCCTGGCGCAGGCCAGCGATTTCCTGCCGGCCGCGCGGCGTCATCCGCTGGCGTTCGCCGCCGCGCACTGGGCCTGGCAGGCGGCGTTGGGGCAGGCCCGGGCGCGGCTGTCCGACCTGCACCTGCTGGAACTCCACGACTGTTTCACCATCGCGGAGCTGCTGGAGTACGAGGTCGTCGGGTTGTGCTCGCCCGGCGGCGGGGGTCAGGTCATCCTCGGTGGGGTCGTGGACCGGGACGGCACGCTGCCGGTCAACCCCTCCGGGGGGTTGAAGGCCAAGGGCCATCCGGTTGGTGCCACCGGGGTGTCCCAGCATGTGATGGCGGTGCTGCAGCTCACCGGCAACGCCGGGGCGATGCAGATCCCCGGGGCCACCGTCGCCGGGGTGTTCAACATGGGTGGCCTGGCGGTCGCCAACTATGCGAGTGTCCTGAAACGGGTGCGATGAGCGCCCGCACCGGCCGGGACCCGTACCGGTTTCGTTCGGGTCGTCATGGATCAGTCCTCTCCCGTTCCCGGCTCGCCACCGGGTGGCGTGCGGCGGGCTGATGGACGTACAGCTCGCGCCGCCGCGGGGTCATGGCCGCGGGGACGGGCTCCGGCAGCCGGTAGCGGGCGGGATGCTGGTGCTCGGCGTACAGCCGGTCGGCATTGTAGACCCGGGGGAACTTCCAGAGCATCCGTGGGAAGTTCGTCTGGCCGTGCGCCAGGTTCGCGGTGACGATCCGGGCGGTCGCGGCAAGCGTCTTCGCGCCGAGGTGTTTGCGGTTGAGGACCGCCTGGGTGGAGACGAGCTCGCGGTAGAAGCGGTCGAGGGGAAGCCGGGTGGGGACGACGGCGTGCTGGATGTCGAACAGCCGGTAGTCCAGGGTGGTGAGCCGCCGGGACTGGGTGTGCCAGATCTCCGTACCCGGGTAGGGGGTGCACACCGTGAGATGCACGATTTCCGGCACCGACAACGCCCATTCGCGGACGAGACGGAACTGCTTCTCGTCCCAGTCCGGGTCGGCGATGAGGTTCACCGCGACCGTGATGCCGATCTTTCGGGCGACTTCGAGGGCGCGGATGTTCTCGTCCGGGGAGATCCGCTTGTGGTAGAGGTCCAAGCCGTCCGCGTCGAGGGCCTCCATGCCCAGAAACATGTATTCGAGGCCGAGGCGGCGCCATCGCTCGAACACCTCGGGATGGCGCAGCAGGACGTCGCTACGGGTTTCCAGATAGTACCGTTTGCGAATCCCTCGGCGTTCGACCTGATCGGCGATGGCCATGCCGTGTTCGGGCCTGATGAAGGCGACGTCATCGACGATGAAGACGTTCGGTTCCCGGATGGCGGACAGTTCCTCGCCGGCCGCGTCCGGGGAGAGGCGGCGGTAGCTGCGGCCGTAGAAGGTCCAGGCGCTGCAGAAGGAGCAGTCCCATGGGCAGCCGCGGGTGAACTCGACCGATGCGCACGGGTCCAGCTCCCCGATGAAGTAGCGGCGGCGGTGGGCCAGCAGATGGCGGGCCGGCAGCGGCTCGTCGAGGCTGGGTAGCAGGGCCGGGATCGGGCCCGCCCCGTCGGCGGTGACCGCGCCCGGGACGTCGGCGAGACGGGCGCGGTCGGCCTCGAGGATGCGCGGGGCGACCACTTCGCCCTCGCCGCGCGCGACCACATCGAGTGCGCCGTCGCCCTGCTTCAGCAGGTGCTCGGCGATGAAGGAGACGCTGTGGCCGCCGGCCACGACCAGGCAGCCGGGCAGCTCCCGCTTCGCCCGGTGCGCGAGCTCGATGACCTCGGGGACGTTCGCGAGGTAGTTCACCCCGAACATCACCGCGTCGGGACGACACTCTCGCAGGCGGCGCGCGTAGGTGGCCGGTTTCTCCACCTGAAGATCGATCATGCTCACCTCGTGGCCCGCGGCGAGCAGCGCGGCCGCCACCCGTTCCAGCCCCAGCGGTTCGAGCCGTAGAAAGATCTTCGAGTACATCAGCGCGCTGGGATGAACCAGTAGGACACG
>NZ_CDWRCM010000063.1:15314-20050 GCF_977927585.1 Frankia sp. CcWB2
CATGATGCTCCTCTCGACTGTTCGGGGACGGCCCTGGGTATTCGAGACGGGCCTGGGCGGACCGGACTGACGCGGACTGCTGCGGTCCCGTCCCGAACGTGCGTGCCGGGGACCCTGCGTGCCGGGTACTGCCCGTGGATCGCTCCCTGCCCGGGGCGCCGACTCCGCGTCGCCTGTCATCTTCCTGTTCCTGTCCCGGAGCGCCGGCCTGACTCGGGAACGAACCTTACATTCGGCTGACAATGACGTCGGTGCGTCGGGCACCGGTCCTTCAACGGCCCGAGAGCCCGGCCGGGACCGGCCGGGCTCGGCTACCGCCACGTTCCGCGACTGATCGTGGCGGATCGGCTGCTTGCGGCGGGGAGCGGGCGGTTGCGGGGGAGGGGCTCGATCAGCTGGTGGTCTTGGACCAGGTGCCGTCGCAGGCGAACCAGGTCGAGGAGGCACTCGTGGCGGGGCGGGACGCCGCGCAGATCAAGCTGCCGCTGAGCTGTGGGCGAAGACGAACTCGAGCCTCCCGTCCCCCCGGGCCTGGCGGGGCCCATAATGGGCATTCCCGGAACGCAAGCATCAGTCAACAGGCGACCACCGTTCGAACGGCGTGTCGAGGGGATCAACTCGCCTGGCTCAACCAATAAAAACTTGGCCTGAGCTCGGAGAGCAACGTAACAGCCGTCGAAGGCACTTTCGGCGGGCTCCCACGAGATGCTGGTCACAGCGGAGAACCGATGTCCAGGGAAATTCAACCGACAAACATGGCATCGGAACAGCCGGGTACTGCTGCGGCGAGCGGTGCTGGCCGGCTCGTTCGGTGAGCGTCGCGCTGCGCACGTCACGCCCGCCGGGGCCCGACTCGGCGAGGATCGGGCCCGCACGGCCCTGACCAGGCAGATTCACTCCCGTCGCCGGGTGAGATGATAATCACCTCAAGCCCCCGGGGTCGGTTTTCCAGGGTTACGTCAGACTCGCTACCCCCGCCTCTTCGGCGAGTCGACCTACGAAAGTATTTCTACCTGATGCGCGGCGCGCTCCATGCATTAATGCCGGGTCGGGGCCCGCGCGATGACTATCAAGGTGATTATGGACACGATCCAGCTGCCGACGGGGGGTGGAAAATCAGAGAACCAGAGCCAAGAAGTTGAGCGGAGGAGGATCGTGGCCACGGACGGCGCCCGAACCGGGCAAGCCGGCGAACCGGGACAGCTCAAGCGAGGCCACGGCTCCCCGCACCTCGCTTCCTGATCGTCGGGCCTGGCCTGGGCGGCTCACCTGGACGGTGAGAAGCCCCCCTCGTCCTGGCCAGGCTGTTGCTCAGGTCCCGCACCTCGACTCGGAGCCCGGAGCTCGATGTCCGGAGCCCGGAGCCCGGAGCCCGAAGTCCGGAGCCCGAGACCGCGAGTCAGCACGCATCGAGGATCGCGCTGGCCAAGCGGACCTTACTGGTGATCGTGCACCGGCGCTCCACTTCCGCGAGACCGACCAGGTTCGCTGCTGGACGAGTCCTCCCCAGTTCGCCCGCCAGCCCACGGACGGTTCCGACCTGCATCAGCAGCCGGTCAACGGCGGCGTAGATCTGACCGGCGTCCCCGAGCCCTTTCCGCCACCAACTGCCGAAGGTGGACCATGACAATCCTCGACGACAGCACCGCGCCCGGCCTCGTCGGGCCGCCGAGCTCCCACGGTCCGCGTCGTGACCCGGCTCCGCTCCTGCCCGACCCCGAGCCGGTCCGGGTCCTCGGCACGGAGGCTGCGGGGAAGGTCGACACCGATCTGCTGCGCGTCCTGTACCACCGCCTGGTGCTGGGACGGCGCTTCAACCAGCAGGCCACGACCCTGGCCAGGCAGGGCCGCCTCGCCGTGTACCCGGCGTCCACCGGCCAGGAAGCATGCCAGATCGCCGCGGCCATGGTGCTGCGGGAGTCGGACTGGCTGTTCCCCAGCTACCGCGACACGCTGGCGG
Organism: Frankia sp. CcWB2; assembly: GCF_977927585.1. Taxonomy (NCBI): domain Bacteria; kingdom Bacillati; phylum Actinomycetota; class Actinomycetes; order Frankiales; family Frankiaceae; genus Frankia; species Frankia sp. CcWB2. Next base: position 17,275 of record NZ_CDWRCM010000063.1, read on the forward strand.
TGGTATCGAGGGGTGTGCGCCCGGTGGACGCGCTGACGCTGATGCGCGGGAACGCGTACAGCGGCTACGACCCGCGGGAGCACCGGATCGCGCCGCTGTCGACTCCGCTGGCCACCCAGGCCTGCCATGCGGTGGGCCTGGCCCACGCCGCCCGCCTGCGCGCGGCCTCGGATCGGTGGGCGGCGGAGGACGTCGTGGCGCTTGCCCTGATCGGCGACGGCGGTACCAGCGAGGGCGACTTCCACGAGGCGCTGAACTTCGCCGGGGTGCTGAACGCGCCAGTGGTGTTCCTGGTACAGAACAACGGCTATGCGATTTCGGTGCCGCTGGCCCAGCAGTCCGCGGCACCGACGCTGGCACACAAGGCGGTGGGCCATGGGATCACTGGTCGCCTGGTGGACGGCAACGATGCGCCTGCGGTGCACGGTGTGCTGCGCGCGGCGGTCGAGCACGCGCGGTCGGGTCGCGGCCCGGTGCTGGTCGAGGCGGTCACCTAGCGGCTGGAGGCGCACACCAACGCCGACGACGCGACCCGCTACCGCACCTCGGAGGAGGTCGCTGCCTGGCAGGCCCGCGATCCGCTGATGCTGCTGGAGCGGCAGCTGCGCAAGGCCGGTCTCCTCGACGACGCCGGCGTCGCCGCAGTCGCGCAGGCCGCCGAGGAACTCGCCGCCGAGATGCGCGCCCAGTTCGATCGTGCGCCTGATCTCGATCCGGGCTCGCTGTTCACGCACGTCTATGCCCAGCCGACCAGCCAGCTTCGTGAGCAGGCCGCCGAGCTGATGGCCTGGCAGGCCGCGGACGCAGCCAAGAGCGACGACGCACGATGAGTGCCGCGACCATGGTGCAGGCCCTCAACGACTCGCTGCGCGACTCGCTGCGCGAGGACGCGCGCGTCCACATCCTCGGCGAGGACGTCGGCACCCTCGGCGGCGTCTTCCGAGTCACCGACGGCCTGGCCGCCGAATTCGGCGCGCAACGCTGCCTGGACACCCCCCTGGCCGAGGCAGGCATCCTCGGCACCGCCGTGGGCATGGCCATGTACGGCCTGCGGCCCGTCGTGGAGCTGCAGTTCGACGCCTTCGCCTACCCCGCGTTCGAGCAGCTCGCGTCGCATGTGGCCAAGATGCGCAACCGCACGGCCGGGAAGACCACGCTGCCGATCACCATCCGCATCCCGTACGGCGGCGGCGTCGGCGGCGTCGAGCACCACAGCGACTCCAGCGAGGCCTACTACGCGTACACCCCCGGCCTGCACGTCGTCACCCCCGCCACCGTCGCCGACGGCTACGGGCTGCTCCGCTCGGCGATTGCCTCGGACGACCCGGTGGTCTTCCTGGAGCCAAAGCGGCTCTACTGGTCTACGGACGACCGGCCCACGGACGACCGGTCTACGGACGGCTTCTCTCCGGCCGAGGTGCCGCCGATCGGCCGGGCAGTGGTCCGCCGGACCGGTACCTCGGCGACCCTCCTGACCTACGGCCCCTCGCTCCCCGTGTGCCTCCAGACGGCCGCGGCCGCGCGATCGGAGGGCTGGGACCTGGCGGTGGTCGACCTGCGCTCGCTGGTTCCCTTCGACGATGAGACGGTCTGCAAGGCGGTCCGCGCCACCGGGCGCGCCGTTGTGGTCCACGAGGCCGCGGGTTTCGGCGGCGTCGGTGCGGAGATCGCCGCCCGCGTCAGCGAGCGGTGCTTCCACCACCTCGCCGCCCCCGTCCTGCGGGTCACCGGCTTCGACATCCCTTACCCGCCCCCCATGCTCGAACATCACTACCTTCCCACTTCCCAGCGTCGACCGCATCCTCGACGCTGTCGCCCGACTCCAGTGGGAGCAGTAACACCGTGGCCGCGGTACGCGAATTCCCCCTCCCCGACCTCGGCGAGGGCCTGACCTCCGCCGAGGTCGTCCGCTGGCTTGTCGGCGTCGGGGACGTCATCACCGTCGATCAACCCGTAGCCGAGGTCGAGACCGCCAAAGCCGTCGTCGAGGTGCCCTGCCCCTATGCCGGCGTCGTCACCTCCCTCGCGGGCCTGGCCGGTACCAGTGTCCCGGTCGGCACACCACTGATCACCGTGGCCGTCAGCGAGCCGGCAGCAGGGCGAACGGGCTCCGGGAACATCCTCGTCGGCTACGGCACCAGCACGGAACCCCCCCGAGCCCGCCGCCGACGGCGCGTCGGCGCACCCGGGCCGGCACCCGGACCGGCGACGCCACTCGGGCCTTCCGCCCAGACCGTGGTCCAGCCCGTGGTCAAGGTCGTCTCGCCCCTCGTTCGCCGCTTCGCCCGCGAGAACGCCGTCGATCTCCGAAAACTCGTCGGCACCGGCCCGGAGGGGCTGATTCTGCGCAGGGACGTGGAGACCGCCGTCGCCCTACGTTCCGCTCCGGCGCGCCCGGCGGAGACCGACTCGACCGTCGTCCCGCTGGACCCGCTGGCGCGGCGCGCGGCGGAGACGTTCGTGCGCAGCAGGCGCGAGGTGCCGGATGCCACCTGCTGGGTCGACACGGATGCCACCGCACTGCTCGCCGCCAAGGACACCCTCAACGACACTCCCAACGACACCCTCAACACGGGGGGCACCGAGCCCAGAATCGGTCTCCTGGCGATTCTGGCCCGCATCTGCGTCGCCGCACTGGTCCGCTTTCCCGCGCTCAACTCCGCCGTCGTCACCGACGCGGACGGCCGCGCGACCGGCGTGCGCCACCACGCCGCCGTCCACCTGGGATTCGCCGCGCAGACCCCGCGCGGCCTGGTCGTGCCCGTGGTGCACCACG
>NZ_CDWRCM010000063.1:20306-21507 GCF_977927585.1 Frankia sp. CcWB2
GCGTCTTCGGTGTCGACGGCTCCACGCCCATCATCCACCACCCCGAGGCCGCGATGATCGGCATCGGCCGGATCGTCCCCAGGCCCTGGGCGGTGGACGGCGAACTGGCGGTCCGCAGGGTCGTGCAGCTCTCGTTCACCTTTGACCACCGGGTCTGCGACGGCGCCACCGCCGGGTCCTTCCTGCGCTTTGTCGCCGACGCGGTCGAAGACCCCATGGTGCTGCTGCGCCACCTCTGACCACCGCACCTCTGACCACCGCCTTACCAGCAGGCGATGACCGCTGCCCGCCCCGGTCCTAGGAGGTCTGTCTTGCCTGCTTACTCCCCCCGCTACACCTATCTCGGCCCTGAGGGGACCTTCACCGAGGCCGCGCTGCGGACGCTGCCGGCTACGGAGACGCATGAGCTGTTCCCCTCTCTCTCCGTGGCGGAGGCGTTGGACGCGGTCCGCAACGGGGACGCGTCCGGCGCGCTGGTACCGATCGAGAACTCCGTCGAGGGGGCAGTGACCGCCACGCTGGACGAGCTCGCGACCGGCAAGCCGCTGATGATCTGCCGCGAGGTGCTGCTACCGATCAGCTTCGCGCTGCTCGTGCGGCCGGGCACCACGCTGGAGGACGTCAAGACCGTCACCGGCCACCCGGTCGCACGGGCCCAGGTACGCCGCTGGCTCGCGGCTCACCTGCCGTACGCGGAGTGGGAATCGGCCGCGTCCAACGCCGAGGGGGCCCGGCTGGTGCGGGAGGGGCGTTTCGACTGCGCCTTCGCCGGGGAGTTCACCGCGCGGCGCTACCGGCTGGAGGCCCTCGTGACCGACATCCACGACGTCCCCGACACCACCACCCGTTTCGTCCTGCTCGGCCGTCCAGGCCGCGCCACCGCGCCGACCAGCGCGGACAAGACGTCCATCGTGGTGTGGCCGGCCGCGGACGAGCCGGGCGCGCTGCTGGAACTCTTGCAGGAATGGGCCGTTCGCGGGGCCAACCTGATGCGGATCGAGTCTCGGCCGACCGGCGAGGACCTGGGCCGGTACTGCTTCTCGATCGACGCGGAAGGACACGTCAGCGGCCGCCGGGTGAGCGAGGCTCTGATGGGGCTGCACCGGATCTGCCGGAAGATCCGCTTCTTGGGGTCCTACCCCCGCGCCGACGAGGTCGCCCCGTTCGTACCCCCGAGCATGACGGACCACGAGTTCGTCAG
>NZ_CDWRCM010000064.1:0-2053 GCF_977927585.1 Frankia sp. CcWB2
CTCTGCACCAGCACCTCGTCACCATTCTCGGCGGCGATCCGACCCGGCCACCTTGAGCGGAAACCAGGCCGGTCAACGCATCGAAACCCCATGTGCGGAAGACAGACCTAGACTGAGTTCCATGACCGCCGGGTCCCTCACGACGTCCGCCTCGCTCTCCCCGTTGCTCGGCCTGCCGGGTGCGGTGGCCGGCACTGCCGAAGACGCCGTGGTCGCCGCCCACTACGGCGATCCGCTACGGGAACAGCGCGCAGTGCGCGACGGCGCCGCCGTCGTCGACAGATCGCATCGGGACGTGCTGCGCATCTCCGGCCCCGACCGGCTCTCCTGGCTGCACAGCGTTACCTCTCAGCATCTGTCTGCGCTGGGCGCACTGCGGGGCACCGAGGCGCTGGTGCTCTCCCCGCACGGCCACGTCGAACACCATCTCGTCCTCGCCGACGACGGCACGTCCACCTGGGTGGACGTCGAGCCCGGCACCGGCGGCGCCCTGCTGCGCTACCTGGAGTCGATGCGCTTCATGCTCCGAGTGGAGCCGACGGACATCGGCGCGGTGACGGCGGTGCTCAGCGTGCTCGGGCCAAGGGCCGCGCAGGTCGCGGCCGCGGCGCTGGACGGGCCGAGTGACGGCGCGCCCGGCCTGGACCTGCCCGAACCACAGGCACCCGACCCGGTCGGGGCACCGATCACCGGTCCTTACCCGGTCGCTCGCACCGGGACGGGCACGCTGGTCCGGCGGATCCCCCACGGCGTCGACCTCCTCGTCGGCCGGGCCGACCTGACCGGCACCGTCGAGCGGCTGCGCGCCGCCGGGGCGGGTCTGGCCGGGTTGTCCGCCTTCGACGCCATGCGCATCGCCTCCCGACGGCCCCGGCTCGGCCGGGAGACCGACCATCGCACCATTCCGCACGAGGTGGGGTGGCTGGCGAGCGCCGTGCACCTGGACAAGGGCTGCTACCGCGGGCAGGAGACCGTCGCCCGGGTACACAACCTCGGTCGCCCGCCGCGGCGGCTGGTACTGCTGCATCTCGACGGCACGGTGGCGGCGCCCCGTTCTCCCGTCACGGTCGGCGAGCGCGAGGTCGGGTTCGTCGGCAGCTCCGAGGTCCACGAGGAACTCGGCCCCATCGCCCTGGCGGTAATCAAGCGGTCCGTGCCGGCGGATGCCGCCCTCGTCGCCGCCGATCCCGACGGCGCGCCGCTGGCCGCCGCGATCGATCCGGACGACGAACCGGCCACGACGGTGCCGAAGCGTCCCGCCGGGCGGCTGCGTCCCTGATTCCCGGCCGGCTCGGGTTCCGGCCGGCTCAGGCGGTCCGGGCGAGGAGCTGATCGAGTTCCCGCACCGCCGGGTCGGTGCCGTGCCGCCGCAGCCGGCGGCGCAGCTCGTCGGCCCGGCGGGCGTTGCGCTTGGATCGCGTCGCCTCCAGCATCGGCAGGGCCTGGCGGGTCAGCTCGCACCCGTGATCGACGTTACCGAGATCCATCTGGACCGCGGCCCACCGGAGCAGGTAGGTGGCCCGGTCCCGGGCCCGGGAGTCCGGGTGGATCGCCAGGGAGCGTTCCAGCCACCGGTCCGCCTGCGTGAGGTGACCGAGATCGATGTAGCAGCTGCCGATCTGCGCCTGGTACTCGGCCTCGTCAAAGTAGGACGACCAGGCGGGGTCCTCAGGCCGCGCGGTGACCATCGCCTCCTCCGAGCAGGCCAGCGCCTGCGCGCAGGCGCTGGCCTCCCCGAGCGCGGCGTGGGCACGGGCCCGCCGCATGTGCAGCATGGCGCCGACGCGACCGGACGCTCCCCCGGCGCTGGCCACGGCGGCCTCGGCCAGATCCACCGCCTCCCGCGGGCGGGCGAAGTCCACGCACTGCAGGGACATGTTCTTCAGCACGTTCGCACCGAGCATGCGGTCCCCGCCGGCGTGCGCGGCATGCAGCGCGGTGATCCAGTACCGCTGAGCGGCCGTCTGGAAGCCGGCGTCGAACGAGACCCACCCCGCGAACCGGGCGAGCTCCGCGGCCACCAAATGCAGGTGACGGCCCACGTGCTCGGTGT
>NZ_CDWRCM010000064.1:2407-2983 GCF_977927585.1 Frankia sp. CcWB2
AGGACCCACGCACCAGCAGGTCCGCCACCACGCCGAGCTCGGCGTCGACCAGCCGGCGCACGCTCTCCCCGCCGAGCCGCTCATCCATGACCCGCAGCCCGGGGATGTTGTGCTCGATCCGGTTCACGATCTGGTCGTCGACCCGTCCCCCGTTCAAGGCCGCCGCCAGCCGGGCCGGTTCCATGCCGAGCCACTGCGTCGCGAGTTCCGCCACCCCGACCCCAGTGATCGTCAGGAAGCCGCGGCGGTCGGAGAGCGCGTCCTCGACGACGTCCATGATCGAGGTTATGCTGCCGCCCGGCGTCCACGGGTACTCGGTGCGCACCGCGTCGCCGGTCGGTAGCCACGCGGGCCAGGGGTGCGACTCCAGGCGATCGTTGGGCACGCCGAGCTCCGCGGCGAGCGCGAGCTGGGACACCCGGTCGGGCACGACACCACGGTGCTCCCAGCGCCAGACCTTCTGCCGCTCGGCGGCCATGTTCGCCACCCCGAGGTCACGTGCGCGGCGGGCCACGACCCGCGCCAGACGCTGATAGGACCACCCGCGCTGGGCTCGGACGAACGCAAGCGGATGAG
>NZ_CDWRCM010000064.1:3286-15604 GCF_977927585.1 Frankia sp. CcWB2
GCAGGCATGAGCGTTATCCGTCAGCATCGACGTTCTCCTCGTAGTCGCATCTCCAGGGCCACTTCCGTGAGCACCTACTAACGCTATGTCGCGACATCTTGGTGCTCCAAGAGACGACTCCGGTGCGATGCGTGCACAGAGGTCACTCCCGGACCACTGGCGGGCCCTGATTGCACGCATGTCCGCCGAGCCGTCCGAAAAAAGCGCGTTATATTCCTGTTTCGACCGAACACGACCACGTCGGCCGGTCAGGAATTCCGTTGCGAATCGGGCAGTCGGGGACATGCCCATGGGAAGGGCCCCTCCGCGGTTCACGCGGCGCCGATCGGACTGGACGCGCGGTGGGAAGGGGACGGCCGCGGCGGGGCGAGGCCGCGCCGCGTCAGATCCGGGCGCCGGCTGCGTCGAAGAAGGTCAGGGTGGACAGCGGTGCGCGCAGGGTGACCGGCATGCCCACGCCGAGCACCTGAGCGGCGTCGACCCGGACGGCGAGCACCCCGGCGGAGGTCCGGACGTGCACCGTCCGCTCCGCTCCGAGCCGCTCGCTCACCACGACCTCACCGGTCACCCGCAGCGCATCCGACGCCAGCGACGCCAGCGCCACCGGCGCCACCACGGCGTCCGCCGGTCCCAATCCTGATCCGGTGGAAGCCCCCGCAGCCAGGACCAGGTGCTCGGGCCGGACTCCGAACGCCGTCGCGCCGGCGGGGGCGGCCAGGGCGAATCCGTCCCCGCGCAGCTGGCCGTCATGCCAGCGTCCCTCCCGGACGTTCATCGGCGGGCTGCCGACGAATGCCGCGACGAAGCGCGTGGCGGGCCGGTCGTAGATCTCGTCGGGCGTCCCGATCTGCTGCAACCGGCCGCCGCTGAGCACCGCGACCCGGTCACCGACCGCCATCGCCTCGGCCTGGTCGTGCGTGACGAACAGAGCGGTGGTGCCGAGCCGGCGCAGCAGGCCCACGATCTCGACCCGCAGATCGACCCGGAGCTGGGCGTCAAGCCCCGACATCGGCTCGTCCAACAGGATCACCCGGGCCCGGGTCGCGAGTGCCCGGCCGATCGCGACCCGCTGGCGCTGGCCCCCGGACATCTTCGCGGGCCGGCGAGCTGCCAGCTCACCGATGCCGAGCATGTCCAGCGTCTCACGGGCCCGGGCCACCGCCGCGGCCTTCGGCAGGCCACGGCCGTAACGCAACGCCAGGGTGAGGTTCTCCAGCGCCGTCAGATGCGGGTAGAGCGCGAAATGCTGGAAGACCATAGACACGTCCCGGCGGTGGGGTGCGACGCCAAGCTGGCTGACCCCGCCGAAACGCAGATCACCCGACGTCGGCTCCTCGAGCCCGGCGCAAATCCGCAGCAGCGTCGACTTACCCGAGCCGGACGGTCCGAGCAGCGCGACGATCTCCCCCGGCGCAACCGTCAGGGTGACGTCGCGCAGCGCATGGACCGGGCCGAACGACCGGCTCAGCCCGTCGATCTCGATCGGCACCCCCACGGTGGCGGCCGTCACCGCGACGGGTCCGTCGGCCGGTTCCGTGATCCGGGTCATCGGTCTCTCCCACGGCGTCCGCCGGTCAACGGGTGAGTTCCACAGCCTGGCTCTGGGCCGCGGCGAGAGCCCTGACCGAGTCCTCACCCTTGAGGATGCGCTGCACCTGGTCCGAGATCGCGCTCGGGACCTCCCCGCCGCGGGCCCCGCTCCAGGCCGGCGCCTTCACCAGCGAGGGGATTAGTGCGTTGAACGGCTTGAGCTGCGGATAGGTCTCGTAGAACGACCCGAGCTGGCTGACAGCCTGAGTATCCACCGGGATGTAGCTCAACGCCTCCGTGCTCGCGGCCACGACGTCCGGCGAGAGCAGCGACACGACCAGTTCGGTCGCCATCTCCCGCTGGCAGCGGTCGGTGGACAGGACCGTCAGCGCGTTGCCGCCCGCGACCGGGTGCTGGGTCCCGCCGGGCAGGGTCGGGAACGGGACCGCGCCGGCCCGGAAACCCTTAGTCCCCTGCCCCGCGATGAACCTTAGCCCACCGGCCACGGAGGCCACTGTCACGGCGGTCATCGCCGTCTGCCGGCGGATGCCGAACCGCAGCAGGCCCTGCTGGGTCGGGTCGGCGGAGTGCGTGCCGTAGCTCGCGGCCTTCGCGAGGAACGCGGCGGCCTCGCGGGCCGCCGGGGTGTGCAGGGCGGGCCGACCGTTCGCGTCCTGGATCGACGTCCCCTTGGAGCTGGCCAGGGTGTTGAGGATCCACTGCCCGAACTGCTGGCCGGTCGGCAGGTCGAGGGGCTGGATGTTCTGACCCGAAGCCTTGATCTTGTCGGCGGCGACGATCACCCCGTCGGTCGTGCCCAGCGTCGCCGGATCGACGCCGGCCTTCTGCAGCACGTCGAGGTTGTAGACCAGGGCCAGGGACGACACCTGCTGAGGAATGCCGATCTGCTTCCCGGCGACCTGCCCGAGGCCGACCAGCCGCTGGTCGTAGGACGCGCGCAGCAGGCGCGGGGAGAGCTCCTGGGCGCCGAGGTCCCGGGCGAAGGTCGGGAGCAGGTCGAAGCCGGCGACCGCCACGTCGACGGAACGGCCGGCCGAGCGGTCGGCGCTGATCTGCTGGACGAGGGAGGTGTAGTCCGGCGCGCTCGTGTTGAGGTCCACGGTGAGGCCGGGATGCGCCTTCTCCAGATAGGCCTTGCCGGATTTCGCGACGTCGTTGAGCGTGCCGACGGCGGACATCCGCAGCCTCTTGACCTGGGCCACGCAGGCGGGCGACGCCTTGGCGCCCGCCACGTTGTCGACGCCGGCACCGGCCGGGCGGGCCGTGGGGCGCAGGCTCTCCGCGGGGTCTGCCGGGCCCGCGTCACCACCGCCGCCGCACGCGGTCAGGATGATCATCGCAGCGGCGACGGGCAGCGGCAGCATTCGGCGAATACGGATCACACGTTCCTCCTCTCAGGCACCGGCACCCGTACCGGTGATTCCGGCGGCGAGACGGCGTTGGGCGACGACGAAGACGACGAGCGACGGCAGGCTGATGATCAGCGCGGCCGCGGCGAGCTCGGTGAAGTCCGGAATGACGGAGGAGGAGTCGGTCATCAGGCGCGCGAGCGCCAGCGGCGGGGTGGCGATGTCCGGCGACCGCGCGACCAGCAGCGGCCACAGGTACTCGTTGTACGACAACAGGAAGCTGAACACCGATACGGAGGCGATCGCGGGCGCGGCGAGCGGCACGATGATCGTCCACAGCGTCCGCCAGGTACCGAGCCCGTCCATCCGCGCGGCTTCCAGGACCGACCCCGGGATGGTGCTCATGTACTGCCGGAACATGAAGATCATCGCCGCGTGTGTCATGAACGGCAGGACCAGGCCGACCCGGGTGTCAGCGAGTCCGAGCGCGGAAATGGTGACGTAGTTCGGCGCGGCGGTGATCTGGGTCGGCACCAGCAGGGTGGCGAGTACCACCGCGAAGGCGGCCGTACACCCGCGAAAGCGCAGACAGGCGAAGGCGTAGGCGGCCGGGATCGCCGTCGCGAGCTGCAACGCGAGGATCGCCAGGCTCACCGCCACCCCCGTGAGCAGGGCGGGTCCAAGATCACCAGCGTACCAGGCGCGGTCGAACGAGCTCAGGTCGATGCTGGACGGGATCGGGTTCGACGTCAGCGCCAGCGCGGTCTGCCGCGGCCCGATGGCGGTCCGCACCATCCAGACGAAGGGTAGGACGGCCGCGACGATGCCGATCGTGAGCAGGACGAGACGCCCGATCGTCGGTCCGGCCGGTGACCGGCGGCGACCGCGCCGCGATGCCGGGATCGGCGCCGGCGCCGATCCCGGTTGCGGGGCCCGCCGACGCGAGGCTCGCCGCACGGCGTGGCCACGGGGCGTGGGCCCGGGCACCGGGCTGGAGGTGTCGACGCTCACGCGGCGGCCTCCCGTGTGCGTCGGATGCGGCGCCCGAGCAGCCCACCAGCGGCACCCAGTGCCACGATCACGACAAACAGCATCAGGGCGATCATCGAGGCATATCCGATGCGGAACGATCCAGTGAAGCCGACCTCGTAAATGTAGTAAATGATCGTCGTACTGGAGTCCAGGGGGCCACCTTTCGTGAGCACCGCGACCGTTTCGAAGGTCTGCAGGGTCAAAATGGTGACGAACACCCCCAGGAAGATCGTCGTCGGGGCGAGCAGCGGCAGGGTGATGTGACGCAGCCGGGCGAATCCGTGGATGCCGTCCACGTCCGCCGCCTCGTACACCGATCTCGGGACCGCCGTCAACCCAGCGAGATAGACGACGAAGACGAAGCTCGTCAGCCGCCAACCACCGACGAGGGCCACCACCGGCAACGCGGTCGAGGTGTCGCCGAGCCAGTCGACCGGAGCCACCCCGAACAGCCCGACGATGGTGTTCGCGAGACCGTCGGGGCTACTGTCGAACATGTAGGCGAACACGACCGCCATGGCCACAATATTCGCACTGACCGGCAGAAACAGCGCACATCGCACCAGCGCCCGACCGTGGGTCACCCGTTCGGCGGCCAGCGCGAGCGCCAGCCCGATCGCGACCGCCGGTACCACCGTGAGGGCGCAGTACAGCAGCGTGTTGCGCACGGCGCCGGCCAGGTCCGCGTCAGAGAGAGCGGTACGCAGATTCGCCGTGCCGACCCAGTCGAAACGCGGCCCCGTCAGGGTCTTGTCCGTGCCCGCGATGAACGCCGACATCAACGCGGGCCCGACGACGAAAACACCGAGTCCCACGAACGCCGGCAGCAACAACACGCCGACTCGCCAGCCCGCCCGGCTACCACCCACCTCACGCGTCACGGTTATGCATCCTGGCCCCACCTGTGCCGGGATGCCGGTACGGGGTGGCTCCCGCGGGGGAGCAGCCGGTGCCTGCACGTGTCGTCCGGTCCGTCCACATCCCACGCGACACCGCCGACGGCCCACGCAACACCGCCGACGGCTCGGATCGACCCCCACGGCCGACGCGCCGCACCCGGTCGACGGCGAATCGTGGTGACCGATCCGTGGCGGCTGTCCCCTCAACGGCCAACGCCTGCAAGAATGGCAGGAAACGTCAGTCGATCTTCGGGAACACCATGAGCGACCGCAGCGAGCCCGACCACGCCTCCGCCTGGGGGCGTGTCGCCGACGACGGCACGGTCTTCGTTCGCACGGCCAGCGGCGAACGTGCCGTCGGATCATGGCGTGCCGGCAGTCTCCGCGAGGGTCTGGCCCACTTCGAACGCCGCTTCGACGATCTGTCCGCCGAGGTCGAGCTGCTCGAACGGCGGCTGACGGTCAGCGGGGTTGATCCGGCCGGGATCGTCGGCAGCGCCCGCCGGCTGCTCGGCTCCCTCGACGAGGCCGCGGTCGTCGGTGATCTGGAGGCGCTGCGCACGCGGCTGGAGGCCGTGGTCGCCGCCACTGAGGAACATCGCTCCGCGCTCGCCGCCGAGCGGGCCGAGCGGGCCGGCCGGATCGCCGCGGCCAAGGAGCAGCTGGTCGCCGAGGCCGAACGGCTCGGCCGCAGCTCGGAGTGGAAGACCGCCGGGGAGCGGTTCCGCGCGCTCGCCGAGGAGTTCCGCGCCGCCGGCTCGTTGGACAAGCGCACCGACTCGGCGCTGTGGCGGCGCATCGCCACGGCCCGGGACGAGTTCACCCGCCGCCGGACCGCGCACTTCGCCGCCCTCGACACGCAGCGGGCCCGTTCAAGGGAACGGAAGGAGGCGATCATCGCCGAGGCGGAGGCGCTGTCCGACTCCACCGACTGGGCCGGCACGACCGCCCGCTACCGGGCGCTGCTCGCCGACTGGAAGGCCGCCGGTCGCGCGGCGAAGGATATCGACGACGCGTTGTGGAGCCGCTTCCGTACGGCACAGGACGCCTTCTTCACCCGCCGCAACGAGGCCAATGCCAAGCGCGACGCCGAGTTGCGCGAAAACCAGGTCAAGAAGGAGGAACTGCTGGCCGAGGCGACGGCGTTGGATCCGGCCGATACCGACCGCTCGCTGCGTCGTCTCCGGGAGATCCAGGACCGCTGGGACGAGATCGGACGGGTCCCCCGGGAGATCGCGGGCTCCCTGGAGCGGCAGATGGCGGCCATCGGCGACAAGCTGCGCGAGGCCTCCGATGCTCGCTGGGCCCAGCGATCCCTCTCCTCCTCACCATTCGTGACGAAGCTGCGGGAATCCGTCGCAAAGTTGGAGGCGAAGCTGGCCCGGGCCCGGGCCGCCGGACGCACCAAGGAGATCGCCGACACCGAGTCCGCCCTCGCCACTCAGCGGGCCTGGCTGGCCCAGGCCGAGGGACAGTCCCACAACGACTGAGCCGCGCCGGCAGGCACGGGCGCTTCGGGTGGGCCCGAAAACGGGGAACTGCGGCATCTGCCGTGGTCACAGGGGCGACGGTCCGCGGAGTACCAGGTGGTGCACCTCGGGGCGGACACGTCCAAAGAGCGCTAACTGACCGCTTGCCAGAGTTAGCAACCCGACGTATCGTCGGCTGCGTTGGTGATGTGTTGTGGCGGCGCACTCGTTTCCGTACCGGCCGGAGCCTGCCGAGGCACCATGGCCTCCCCTGAATCGCAGCGTCCACGGACGGCGGGCTCTCGGCGGGCAGTCGTCCTCGGCGTCCTCGGCCGCAGGGTCCAGCCGTATGCCGAGGTTCACGGATGGCGGGGCGCCCGCCATGGGCGCGGCAACCCGCCTCGCCCTCCGGCGAAGGAGGCGTTCGACCCGGTGGCGGCCCTGAATGTGCGCGATCTCGGTGATTTCATCCGCGATCAGCGGCACACCGCACAGATCTCCCTTCGTCAACTCGCCAAGCAGGCCGGGGTGAGCAACCCTTACCTCAGCCAGATCGAGCGAGGCCTCCGGCGGCCGTCCGCGGAGATTCTTCAGCAGATCGCGAAGGCGCTCCGCATCTCCGCCGAAGTGCTCTACGTGCAGGCCGGAATTCTGGAGAAACGGCAGGGCGGAGAGAACGTCATGGCTGCCGTGCTCGCGGACGAATCCCTGTCCGAACGACAGAAGCAGGTCGTGCTCGACATCTACGAGGCGTTCTGCCGGGAGAACGCCATCGCGGCGCGGGCCGGCCGCGGCCACCCGGACGGCGACGCCGAGGCCGGGTCGCGCGGGTTCGTCCCTGGCGAGCCCGCCGCCCCGACCGCGAGTCCAGCCGCCATCGGTGGTTCGTCGTCCGCACGGGGTTCGGCCGCCACCGCGGGACCGACCTTCGCGGAGCCGACGACGAAACGGAAATCCGCCCGAGAGGCGTCAACGACATCCCGGGGCGGCACCACCACCGCGGCACGGTCGGCCCCGTCGGACGGTACGGGCAGGCCGTCACCGGGAACCGCCACGGGCCGCACCAGGCGATCGAAGGCCACAGGAGGCGAACCGACGGCGACGAGGGCCGAGAGCAGTCCGATCACCGGCGCTCCCCCCGCGTCCACACCCGCCCCGGCAGCACCGGCTCCGCAGCCGACCACCGACAACCCGGTCGATCAGACCTAGGTCGACCGGCGGGGACTGCGGCGACAAGCAGGACTCCGTTCCTGTACGGCATATCACCACCCTGACCCTCGCATCATTTACCCGACCTTTCACCCGTCGGCGACGAATCGCTAACAAGAAATCTCTACACGAAATCAACGAATCTTCGAACCGAGGGAGACATCATGGCCACCACGCGCACGACGAATCGCCCCGCGAGCCGTCCCACCGCCCGCGTCAGCACGCAGACCCAGGAGGACACGGCCGAGGCGAGGGCCGAGGTCAAGGTTCCGCTGGCGGAGGTGCGCAAGCCGCTCTACGCGTCGGTGGGAGCGGCGGATCTCGCTGTGGCGAAGCTGCTCGCCCTGCCGACGACCACCAGCACCGAGGTTCGGAAGATCTCCGACCGGGTCGGCGCGCTGCCCACCCAGGCGGCGCGGGTCCCGACCCAGGTCGGGACGGCCGTGCGTGCGCTGCCGGCCACCGTCACCTCCCAGATCTCCGACCTGCAGGGACGCGCCACCCACCTCTACAACAGCTTCGCCACTCGGGGGGAGAAGCGGGTGGCGAGCATCCGGCGCAGCCCGGCCACGGAGGAGGCGGTGCAGCACACCCGGACGGCAGTGAGCCAGACCCGCGCCGCACGCACCTCGAGCCGCAAGGCGGCCGAGGCGGTCGGCCGGGCCGTGACCGAGGCCGCCCCAGAGAAGTAACGGCCCGCGAACATCGACACACCGGAACACCAACGGGCAATCATTGACGTGTTCCGGTCGACTACGGGTCCGGGGCCTGGTGCCCGGGGCCCGTGGTCCGATGTGTTGTATTAACTCATGCGCTATCGCCCGCTGGGATCCTCCGGACTACTGGTGTCTGTCGTCGGCCTCGGCTGCAACAATTTCGGCTCGCGCGTCGACCTCACCGGCACCCGCGCGGTCGTCGACGCGGCGCTCGACGCCGGGATCACGTTCTTCGACACCGGCCGACACCTACGGGAACAAGGGCGGCTCGGAGACGCTTCTCGGGCACGTGCTGCGAGGCCGCCGCGACGATGTCGTCCTCGCCACGAAATTTGGCAACGACATGGGCGGCATGTACGGCCAGGACTTCAGCGCGCGGGCGTCCCGGCGGTACATCCGCAAGGCGGTCGAGGGTTCGCTGAGCCGGCTGCAGACCGACTACATCGACCTCTACCAGCTGCACACCCTGGACGCCTTCACGCCGATCGAGGAGACGCTCGAGGCCCTCGATGAGATCGTCAAGGAGGGCAAGGCCCGTTACATCGGTGCCTGCAACCTCGATGCCTGGCAGGTCGCCGACGCGGAGTGGACCGCCCGGGCGTCCGGGGCGACCCGCTTCATCTCCGCACAGAACCACTACAACCTGCTGGAACGGGGCGTGGAGGCAGAGCTCGTGCCGGCCGCCCAGAAGTACGGCATCGGCGTCATCCCGTACTACCCGCTGGCGAACGGCCTGCTCACCGGCAAGTACCAGCGCGACGAGGTGCCGGCACCCGGCTGGCCGGCCGGCCGGACGAGCTGACCGACGAGGTCTTCGACCGGCTGGACGCCTTGGAAACCTTTACGCGGGAGCGGGACCGGTCGCTGCTGGACGTCGCGATCGGCGGGCTGGCCGCCCAGCCCGGGGTCGCCTCGGTCATCGCCGGCGCGACCAGCCCGGTCCAGGTGCGCGCGAATGCCGTGGCCGGTCAGTGGCAGCCCCGCGCGGACGACCTCACGGTGCTCGACAAGATCGCCGTGACCCGCCGTCCCGCCGACTGAACGCGGGACCGACGGACCCACGATCCGGGGCGTCCCGCCAGATCTCCGCCGGGACGTCCCGCACCGCGCCGGCAGAACGTCCGAACCGCCCGCCGGGGGCCAGTCGACGGTCAGCTCGCCCAGCCGCCAGCGCCGCCGGTCGCCGCGGACCGGCCAGCCCTGGGCCTGCAGATCCGCCACTGCGGCGATCCACCGCTGGCGTGGGGAAAAGACGGCCCGCGGCGCGGCCCGCTCCCAGGCGCGGTCGAAGGCCGTGAACAGCCGGTGGACGTCATGGCCGGGTACGTTGTGCTCGATGAGCGCCTTGGGGAGCCGCTCGGCGAGCTCGGACGGACGGGCGAGGCTCGCCAGATGCGCGGAGAGGGTCAGCGTGGGCCCGGCCGGGCTCCGCGCGCCGGACGGCAGCCAGGCCGGCGCCGCTCCCGGGGCCGGAAGACCGAACCAGCAGGCGCGCCGACCCGTCTCGTCGCAGGTTCCCTCGACAAGCATCCCGCCGGGGGCGAGCCGCGCCAGCATCGTCGCCCACGCGCCGGGGACCGCAGCCTCGGGATACTGCCGTAGCACGTTCAGGGCACGCACCAGCACCGGGCGCTCCCCCGGCGGCGGAAGCTCGAACCCGCCGCGGGTGAACCGCAGCCCGGGAGGTCTCGCGGCCGGGACGGCCCGGGCGACCCGGTCCTGGTCGAGCTCCAGGCCGACGACGCGCACGTCCGGACGCACCGTTCGCAGCCGCTCGTAGAGCTCCACCGTGGTCACCGGGGACGCACCGAAGCCGAGATCGACGACCAGGGGATCCGCCGCCCCACGCAGCAGCGCGGCGGCCGCGTCGAGCGTCCAGCGATCGATCCGTCGCAACCGGTTCGGCGCGGTGGTACCCCGGGTGGGCATCCCGAGGGCACGCGCCCGTCCGGCCGCGAGCCGCCGCGCCCGACGGGAAGAGTTCGTCACGGATCCACCCTGGCAGACCGGCAGGCCGGCGGACCAGGGGCCGGCCGGGACCCCGAAGGGGGGAGACCAACAGTTGACCTGACAACCGGCCGGGTAGAACGGTTGGAGACGTGTTCGTCCACAGCAGGGTGGGTCGTGTCGGGCAGGCGCCGGGGACGTGGAGATGTGGAGATGCGGAGGTGCTCGATGCGTCTGATCAGAAGCGGCGCCGCCCAGGTCCGCGGTGAGCCCGAACGGCGCGGGCGGCCCAGCCGGGTCGCGATGCTGTCCATGCACACCTCACCGATGGAGCAGCCGGGAACGGGCGATGCCGGGGGGCTCAACGTCTACGTCGTCGAGCTGTCGCGGCAGCTCGCGGCGTTGGGGGTGGAGGTCGAGGTGTTCACCCGCGCGGTGAGCAGCAAGCTGCCGACCTCGGCCGAGCTGTTGCCGGGTGTGACGGTCCGCCACGTCGACGCCGGCCCGTACGAGGAGATCCACCGGGAGGATCTTCCCGCCTGGCTGTGTGCGTTCACCGCAGCTCTGCTGCGCGCCGAGGCCGGGCACGAACCAGGGTGGTTCGATGTGATCCACTCGCACTACTGGCTGTCGGGTCAGGTCGGTCTCGCGGTGGCACGGCGATGGGGTGTCCCGCTCGTGCACACCTCCCATACGCTGGCAAAGATCAAGAACGGCGCGCTGGCAGCCGGAGACCGCCCGGAGCCGCCTAGCCGGCTGCTCGGCGAACAGGAGGTCATCGGGGGGGCCACCCGGCTGCTCGCCTCCACGGCGGACGAGTACCGGCACCTGACCGATCTGTACGACGCGGCGTCGGACCGGATCGACGTCGTCGCGCCCGGCGTCGACCTGGAGGTCTTCCGGCCAGGTGACATGGCGCAGTCCCGGGCCCGCGTCGGCGTGGATCCCGCCGACGACCTGCTGTTGTTCGTCGGCCGGATCCAACCGCTCAAGGCACCCGATCTGCTGCTGTGCGCCGCCGCGGAACTGCTGCGGCGCGATCCCGCCCGCCGCTCGCGGCTCACCGTCGCCGTGGTCGGCGGCCCCAGCGGATCCGGTCTGGAACAACCCGACGCCCTGGTCAAGCTCGCGGCGTCTCTCGGGATCTCCGATCGCGTCCGCTTCCAACCGCCGGCCCCGCAGCAGGAGCTCGTCCACTGGTACCGCGCGGCCACCGCCGTCGTCGTCCCCAGTCACAGCGAGAGCTTCGGCCTCGTCGCGCTCGAGGCCCAGGCCTGCGGCACTCCGGTGGTCGCCGCGGCGGTCGGGGGCCTGTGCACCGCGGTCGCCGACGGTGTCTCCGGGCTGCTCGTCGCCGGTCGGACCCCCGCCGTCTATGCTGACGCGCTGGATCGGCTGCTGCGCCAGCCACGATGGCGGGCCCGGCTCTCCGCCGGAGCGGTGGCCTGGGCCGGTGGGTTCGGCTGGTCGGCCACGGCCCATGGCGTGCTGCGCAGCTACCGGCACGCGCTGAGCCCCACCGCCGTCGCCGTCTGAGAAAGGATCTCCGCCGGAACCGGCATCGTCTACCAGCTACCGGGGAGGCCCCAGCCATGACGGCACCCATCGACGCGGCGGAACGCAACCGGCTCGACGTGGTGATCGAGGACACGCTCAAGGATCTCGGTCTCGCCTACGACCATGTCGACACCGGCTCGTTCCTCGTCGCGCTGGAGGGCGAGCACAAGCTGCGCACGATGACGTGGCTCGTCGTGCAGGACCACACCCTGCTCGTCGAGGCGTTTTTTATGCGCGCCCCGGCGGAGAACGCGACGGGCACCTACGGATTCCTGCTCGGCCGCAACGCGAAGACCTACGGGGTGCACTTCTCCATCGACCGGGTCGGTGACATCTTCCTCACCGGGCAGGTCCCGCTGCTGGCGGTCACCGCGGAGGAGATCGACCGCCTCCTTGGCTGCGTCGGCTCCTACGCCGACGAGAACTTCGACCCGGCGATAGCGCTGGGATTCGCCTCCGCCATCGAGCGGGAGAAGGCGTGGCGGGCCAAGCTGGCCGCCGACGCCGGCTCGGCCACGAAGCCGGGATGAGACCCGATCCCGAGAAGGACGCGGTGCTTCCCGGCGATTCACGCGCCCCCATTGTACCC
>NZ_CDWRCM010000064.1:15717-17072 GCF_977927585.1 Frankia sp. CcWB2
AGGCCGTTGTACCCAGGCCGTTGTGTCCAGACTGTTACGTCTGGGCCGGGCGCTCCTCAGTAGACGAGGGCCTGCACGCCGTCCGCGAGAACCTCGTCGACGAACGCGGCGGCGCCGGCGATGCGGACGCCGGGCAGGACGTCGTCCGGGCCGATGGAGCGCCGGGCCGCGCACTGGGTGCACAGGGTGACGCGCCCCTCGGCGAGGATGGCGGCGAGCAGATCGGGCAACGGCGCCGCCTCCGGCAGGCTGAACTCCTCCGCCCGGCCGGGCAGCGCGAACCAGGCGGACTCCCCGGTAAGCCAGAGCGAGACGTCCGTACCGGCGGCGGCGGCGACCGCCGCGACCGTGAACGCCTGGGAACACCGTTCCGGCGCATCCGTCCCGGCGGTGACCTTGACGACGAGCGGGCGGGCCATCGTGCCAGTCTGCCAAAAGCCGCCCTGGCGCGCAGCTATGCCGCGTGGCGCCTGAGGTGACCAGGACCGGTACGGCCACGAGGAGTCCCGTGATCTCGTCGTCTAGGCTAGAGGCGTGCTGCACTACTTCTTCACCGGGCTTCTGGTGGCGATGTCCGTCCTGATCGCCTGGTTCTCCGGTTACGTGGTCTACAAGCTGTACGAGGGTCAGCGCTGAGCGCCGGGAAGCGGTCCGCGGCCGGATCGGCGCGGTCCGGCGCGGCGACGAACACCGTTGATCTGCACGCCAGCCTGCTACCGCTGGCCTTCCTCGTCGGGACCTGGCGGGGCGAGGGGGTCGGCGGTTACGAGGGCCTGGACGGATTCCACTACGGCCAGGAGATCACCTTCGCCGCGGACGGCCGCCCGGCGCTGGGATACGTGTCGCACACCTGGTGGGCGGACGAGCCCCGGGACGGCCGCGAGCCCGGCAGCCCGTTGGCGACCGAGACCGGGTTCTGGCGGGTCCAGTCCAGGGAGGGCGGGAAGCCGGTCGTCGAGGTGATGCTGGCCCACCCGTTCGGTATCGCCGAGATCTACGTCGGCACGGTGAGCGGCACCCGTATCGATCTCGATCACAACGTCCTGATCCGCACCGCCACCGCCCGTGACGTCACCCGGTCGGTGCGGCTCTACGGCCTGGTCGAGGGCGGCGATCTCGCCTACGCGATCGACATGGAGGCCGAGGGCAAGCCGATGCAGTCGCACCTGTCCGCGCGCCTGCACCGCGTGTCCGACTGAGCCGTCTCCGAGCAGGCGTCTCCAAGTGCCCTCCACCAAGAGATGCCCGCCTACCAAGAGTCACACTTCATTCACGGTATGGCGGAGCCTTTGCAAAAGACATCGCACGCGCAACGACAGACCACGAACGGAACACGTGAAAACGTGTTCAGACCC
>NZ_CDWRCM010000064.1:17546-21637 GCF_977927585.1 Frankia sp. CcWB2
CCCGGGATGCGCTTTCATGATCGCATGATGGCAGAAGCCGACGTACTCTTCGCGGTCGTCCTTTTCGCCGCCGCCGGCCAGCGTGCGGTCGACCGGATCATCGCGCCGTTCCCCGATCGGGGCTCCGCAGTGGCGTTCGCCCGCGACAACGGTCTGCACTGTTTCTCGATCGGCCCGATGGCTTTCGCCGTACCGACCACGGTTCCGCCACCGGCGAGCACCGCTTCGGCCGTCGTGCCACCGGCGGGAAACAACCGCGGTGGCCGGGTCCGGGCATGAGAACGGGGCAGCGTGAGAACGGGGACAGCGGAAGAAACCCGTTGTCCCCGTCCGGCGAAAGAACGCGACGTCAGGCCGCGACCTCGACCTGGGTGTCGACCGGCTCACCCTGACGGGCGACGACCTTGCGCTCGCCGGTCGCGCCGGGGACAAGAGCCCGGACGGTCCACTGCCCCGGCCGCGCGAAGAAACGAAACTGGCCCGTCGCGGACAGCGGAACCTCGGCGGTGAAATCGCCGCCTTCGTCCAGCAGGCGGGCATAACCGGTCGAAACCGGCTCCCCGCTCTGCACCACGACCCCCTGAATCACAGTCTCCTTGGCCACGTCAATTCCCTCCACAGATGGTCCACCGCTGATGGCGCCGCACATGGCTCACGTGCCCTTCTCGATCGGCACGCCGACGAGCGAGCCGTACTCGGTCCACGAACCGTCGTAGTTTTTCACGTTCGGCAGGTCGAGCAACTCGTGCAGCGCGAACCAGGTGTGCGCCGAACGCTCGCCGATGCGGCAGTAGGCGATGATGTCCCTGGACAGGTCGACCCCGGCCTCGGTGTAGAGGCCGGTCAGCTCGTCATTGCTCTTGAACGTGCCGTCCTCGTTCGCGGTCTTCGCCCACGGGATGTTCTTCGCCGTGGGGATGTGTCCGGCCCGCTGGGACTGTTCCTGCGGCAGGTGCGCGGGAGCAAGCAGCTTGCCGGAGAACTCGTCGGGCGACCGGACGTCCACCAGGGCCTTCTCGCCGATCGCGGAGATGACCTCCTCGCGGAAGGCCCGGATGTCGGTGCGCGGCTCCGGGGCGGTGTAGCTGGTGGGCTGGCGGTAGCTGGTGGGCTGGCGCGGGGTGACCTCGGTGGTCAGCTCACGGCTGTCGAGCTCCCACTTCTTGCGACCACCGTCGAGCAGACGGACGTCGGCGTGGCCGTAGAGGCTGAAGTACCAGTATGCATATGCGGCGAACCAGTTGTTGTTCCCGCCGTAGAGCACGACGATGTCGTCGTTCGAGATCCCCTTCTCGGAGAGAAGCTTCTCGAACTGCTCCCTGCTGATGAAGTCACGAATGACCGGGTCCTGAAGTTCGGACTTCCAGTCGAGACGCACCGCGCCCGGGATGTGCCCCTTGTCGTACGCGGAGACGTCCTCGTCGACCTCGACCAGGACGACCTTCGGGTCGTTACGGTTCGCTTCGACCCACGAGGCGTCGACCAGCGCCTTCTCACGGCTCATGTGCGTGCTCCTTTCACGGTTATCGAATGGAGAAAAAGATACAGGTGGCACCCGAGACAGAACTCGAACGCCGCATTGAGGAGAACCGCCACGAAGGCCAGGGCCACCGCGACGTAACCGAGTGCCGGCATCCCCGCGAAGAATCCCACGAGACCCACGACGCCGAAGATCGCGCCGACCAGCTGGGCGAACCGGGGTGACGCGGCGTCCTCGGTGGCGGCGGGCGGCCCCAGTCTCGGCCGGATCAGGGAACGGAACACCAGCCCGTAGGGCGCGTACCGGACCCCGGCCACCGCCCCCACCCCGAACACCACGGTCTGCGCGAGCAGCAACCAGCGGCTGCCGGCGAGCAGTACCACGGCGAGCATGATCGTGGTGACGGCAGCGGCGAACCGCATACCGCGAGGATCTACCACGAGGCCTTCTCCTGACTTCCGGCTTGGACTACCCGCTCGGATGTGGCGATGCACCGGGGCCAGCCGATCACGGCTGAGGGACACAACCCACGATCAGGAAAGACGACACAGACAGCTGTGTACACGGCACAGGTCGACTGCGCGGCGCTTCACAAGCTGTATCTGGGACATGGTTCGTGTCACGGTAGCAGTGAACGTCACGTCTGTGTTAACCCGCCGACGATGAATCCGAAGGATCACCATCTGCCCGATTGATCCCATCGAAAACGATCTCTTCGAGGGTGGCGAACACCGCCGCACGCGTCGGCGGGGCACTGCTTGCGCGCCGCACCTCCCTGCCATGACCGTCAATGATCAGTACCGTCGGAGTCCGCCCGATCCCCAGCCGACGGACGAGGTCGAGATGCGCCTCCGCATCAACCTCGACATGGCGTACCCCGGGCACGACCTCGGCAACCCCTGCCAGCACCCGACGGGTGGACCGGCAGGGGGCGCAGAACGCCGTGGAGAACTGCAGCAGCGTCGCCCGCTCCCCCATCGTCTCGCCCAACGATGCGAATTCGGCCCGCAGTCCGCCGTCCACCGGCCGGAACCGTCCGTCCCGGGCCCGCATGAGCACCCCCAGTCCAAGCGCAGCCACGGTTGCCACCGACAACACCCACATTCCGGTCACGGCTTCTACAGCATCCGACGGGCCGGCTCTTCCCGTCCAAGCCCCGCCACGGCCCGACGATCGACTCACGCAGGCAGATGCCGCCCGACGAAATACACCAGTGGCGCCGCGGAGGCCAGCGGCAGGATGGCGGTGAGCAGGACGTCCGCGACCAGCGCCGAGGTGGCGACCGGGCCGACCCGCGGCTCTGCGTCACGGGCCCGCGCCAGCACCAGATCGATGACGGCGGCCACGGCCCCTCCCGCCGCGGCGATCGCGACGGCGGCCCCCACCGTCAGACGATCGGGGTTGAGGGCACCGAAGCCGGCCCCCAGCGCCGCGCCGGCCAGAACGCCAACCGCCCCGGCCGGCACCAGCGGAACGCCCGCCCATCCCACTAGCCGGCCCACCACGACCGTGCCACCCGCGCCGAGGAGGCCGGCGATGACCAGCAGATCGGCCGGATAGTGCGCGCCGGACCCGGCGCGCAGCGCAAGGTAACCGGCAAAAAGCGCACAGAAGATGATCCCACTCAGCGCCGCAGCAAGATCCGCACCGACCCGCCCGGCGGGACCGGGCGGCGGACTCGAACCATTAGCAGACACCGGACTCGAACCATGGGCAGACACCGGACTCGAACCATTGGCGGACACCGGGCCTGCCCCGGAGACGGGAGCTGACCGGCGTCGGGCGAGCTGGTAGAGGATCACGACCGCCACGGCGATCCCGACGACTCCGGCCAACGATCCGTAGCTGTGCCGGTCCGAGGCCAACAGAACCACGTCACCGAGGACACCCCAGGCCGCCACGAGCAGGGTGGTGCCGGTCGACGCCCGGAGTATCCGGACCCAGGCCCAGGCAAACGCGATCTGTTCGACGATGAGGACCGCCGCGAGGGCTCCCGTGCCGAGGGCTGCGGCCGCCATCACCAGGCCGGTAGCCACCAGGGCCGCCAACGGCAAAGCGCCCGGCGCCCAGCGGGCTGCGGGGATGGACGCAGCCTCGTCCGGGACGAGGACGCCGTGGGGCCTGCCAGGATCGCCTGCGCTCACCGGCCCATGCTGTCATGTCCGGCTCGGGCGGCTCACGTCGCGCCGTCCCAGCCAGGCGCGGCCTCGGGCCGGCGACGAACAGCGTCATCCCCCGGCGAAGGGAGGGATGGCCTCGACGACGCAACCGTCACGCAGGATGACCCCCGCCGGATCCCGCCGGCCCACGGGCTGGTCGTCGACGAGGTAGGAGCACCGTCGCAGCAGCGCCGGCAGGGCCCCGCCGTGGCGGGCCGCGACGACATCGAGCAGAGCGGCCAGCGTATCCGCGCCGATCTCCTCCTGGGGCACCCCCGCGGCGTCCCTGGCGGCGGCCCAGTAGCGGACGGTCACCCGCGCGATCGACGCGGGCCGGGCCGCCCCTGCGGTCTCGTCCGTCACCATCCTTCACCATCCTTCCGGCCCTTCGTCCGTCATCTTCACCGGAGAAGCGGGAATTGGTACGAACGCGTGGGGGTCGATACACAGGA
>NZ_CDWRCM010000065.1:0-1667 GCF_977927585.1 Frankia sp. CcWB2
TTTACCCCTCGGCATGGCCTGGCTGTCCCGGTCCGACGTCAAGGTGCGGATCGACGACGAGATCCGGGAGGCCGCGCTCGCCACCTCGACCACCCCGCGCCCGCCGGCCCCCGGTCGACCCGGCTTCCCTGGCGCGCCACCGGGCGGACCGGGCCCACGGATCGGGTACCCGGGCGCACCGAACGGCCCGAACGGGCCGGGGAGTCCCGCCATGCCGAGTGGTCCCGGAGCACCCGGTGGTCCGGTCAGCCGTCCGATGGGGGGATACCCACCACCGGTTGGGCCGGGCTGGGGTGGATTCCCGCCGGGCAACACTCCACCGCCGCGGTCGACCCCACCGCCGCGGCCGCTCGGCCCCGGGTACGGCGGACCGGGCGGCCCCGGCGACCAGACGTACCGGCCCGGTCCGGGGGGACCGGTGCACGGGATGGCGGGGGTACCACCGACCGCCACCCGCCAGGCCGGGCACCAGTCGAATCCGAACGCCCGTAACCGGACGCCGCTCATCATCGGAGCGGTCGCGTTCGTCGTCATCGTCGCCCTCACCGTCGGCATCGTGGCAGCGGTGACGAACTCGGGCGGCGGCAGCCGCGGCGGTGACCGCGGCGGTGACCGCGGCGGTGACCGCGGCGGCGGCACGGCACGCCTCGCAACCGCCTACCGGGGAACGGCGCTGTCGGTGCAGGGCCTGAGCCCCTACAGTGTCGATGTCGATCCCGACGGCTCGCTGCTCGTCTCCAGCCTCGCGACGGACCGCATCCAGAAGATCACCCCTGCCGGGGCGGTCAGCGACCTCGCGGGCACCGGAGCCGGCGGGATCAGCGGCGACGGCGGCCCGGCCAGCGCGGCGCAGCTTGACGGGCCCGGATCGACCACCCGTGACAAGGCCGGCAACATCTACATCGGGGACGCGAAGAACAACCGGATCCGCAAGATCAGCCCAGCCGGGGTAATCACTACGATCGCCGGCACCGGTGACGCCGGTTACGGCGGCGCCGGCGGCCCGGCCACCGCAGCGAAGATCAACGGCCCGAACGATCTCCAGATGACCGACGACGGCACCCTCTACTTCGCCGACCTCGCCAGCGACACCATTCAGAAGGTGACCCCGGGCGGGATCATCACCACCGTCGCCGGGACCGGCGAGGAGGGCTTCTCGGGTGACGGCGGCCCGGCCACCCGGGCCAAGCTGAACGTGCCGTCGCTCACCGTCGGCCCGGACGGCCGGACGCTCTACCTCGCCGACTACCGCAACCACCGGATCCGCCGGGTCGACCCGAACGGCGTGATTACCACGATCGCCGGCACCGGCGTCGAAGGCTCCGGCGGCGAAGGCGGCCCAGCGGCCGCCGCCCAGTTCAAGAACCCGAGCTCGGTCGCGGTCGACGGCAGCGGCGCGCTCTACATCGCGGACAACGGCAACGACCGGGTGCGCCGCATCGATCCGAACGGCACCATCACGACCGTCGCCCAACCGGGCTAGGGTATCGCCGGTGACCTAGGGTATCGCCGGTGACACGGATGGTCGGACGACTCGTGACGACCATCGTCCACTCCCCGGACTCGTAGCAGCCGTGAGGACTGACCGTGGATGACGAGCCTGACCGACGATCGGTGTTACGGACCGCCGGAGCCGGCGGGCTCGGACTCGCCGCGCTCGGGCTCGG
>NZ_CDWRCM010000065.1:2260-4187 GCF_977927585.1 Frankia sp. CcWB2
TGGCGGCCTGATGAGCGCCTGCCAGCAGGAGGACGCCCCCCACCCGACACCGACGGAGATCGACTGGCGCACGCTCGACGAACGGCTGATCGGTCCGCTGCTGCGACCGACCGATCCGGACTACGCCGTCGCCAGCATGCTGTTCAACCCGGCTTTCGACGCGGTACGCCCGCAGGCGGTGGTCCGTGCCATGTCTGCGGGGGACGTCACGGCCTGCATCGACTTCGCCCGCTCCACCGGGATACACCTCGTCGCGCGGGCCGGTGGCCACAGCTACGGGGGCTACTCGACGACGACCGGGCTGGTCGTGGACGTGACTGCGATGGCGTCGGTCCGGCCGGGGCCCGACGGCACCGCGCTGATCGGAGCCGGATCGCTGCTGATCGACGTCTACTCCGCACTCGCCGAGAACGGGCTGGCGCTGCCGGCCGGATCATGCCCGACCGTCGGCATCGCCGGGCTCGCCCTCGGCGGCGGCATCGGAGTGTTGAGCCGGCGCTACGGTCTGACCTGCGATCGGATGGTCTCCGCCGAGGTCGTGCTGGCCTCCGGGGAGACCGTGCGCACCGACGCCGACACCGAGCCGGACCTCTTCTGGTCGCTACGCGGCGCGGGCGGGGGCAACGTCGGCATCGTGACGTCGTTCACCTTCGCCACCCATCGGGCGACACCGTTGGTGCTGTTCACCTACCGCTGGCCCTGGGACGTGGCCGCGGACGTGCTCACCGCGTGGCAGGGCTGGATCGCCGACAGCGGCGGCGCGCCAGAGGACCTGTGGTCGACCTGCGTCATGACCTCGATGCCGACGACCGGGGTCACCGGCAGTCCGGCCCTGCGGGTGAGCGGCGTGCTCGCGGGCGGCGCCGACGACACGCGGATCACGTGGCTGCGGGATCGACTCGCCAACCTCGTCGCCGCCGTCGGCCGGAGGCCCTCGAGCACCTTCGTCGCCCAGCGTGGCCATCTCGAAACGATGCTGCTCGAGGCGGGCTGCGCGGGCAAAAGCGTTGACACGTGCCACCTGCGCGACCGGACGCCCGGAGGCACCCTGCCACGGGTGGCCCAACGGGCCGCCTCGGCGTTCCTCGCCGAACCGATGCCAGCCGGCGGGGTCGAGACGATGCTCGCCGCGCTCGAGCGACGCCAACGCACGCCCGGGGCCGGTCCGGGTAGCATAATCTTGGATTCCTGGGGCGGCGCGATCAACCGGGTCGGCCCGGGTGACACGGCGTTCGTGCACCGCGACACGCTCGCCAGCGCCCAGTTCGTCGCCGGGTACTCCGTCGACGCCTCCCCGGCGGACAAAGAGGCTAACCAGAGCTGGTTGCGATCCACGGTGGCGGCGACGGCGCCGTTCATGTCGTCGTCGGCGTACCAGAACTACATCGACCCGGACCTCACCACCTGGGCCGATGCGTACTACGGGGCGAACCTTCCACGGTTACGCCAGGTCAAGCGCGCCTACGACCCGGACAACCTGTTCCGCTTCGCGCAGAGCATCGCGCCGTCCTGAGCGGTCCCGGCGGTCCCGAGCGGGGGCTTCCCCGGCCAGGCCGGCCATTGCCCCGGGCAGCCACCCCGCGCCGGGAATCGAGGTCGACCGACCCGGGGTGGCATGCACTATTAGATCCGTTCACGTATCCGTTGCCTACTGCCCACCTATGGTCAGATCCCTGTCCATCCGCTGTCCCCCGGCCCCGCCACCGCGCAGTTCACTCACCGCTCCGGCGATTCATCTTGCGGCAACTACTCAAGGTGAGTACACACATGCTGTCGGTAACACACCGGCGTTGGTGTCCGTCTGGCCGTGTCGACTGGGTTTTCTGTGAGGTCCTCGATGAAAAGAATCTTCTGGCCGTATGGTGTCGGGTTGTTCGCCCTGTTCTTCGCGGTGACGGCACCGGGTAACGCCGCCGATGTAGTGCAC
>NZ_CDWRCM010000065.1:4370-5217 GCF_977927585.1 Frankia sp. CcWB2
AAGCGGCCTGGTCACGGCCACGGTCCCACTCCAGTCCGAGATGTCGGATTCGACGACCCCCCACCGCGCTCCCTTGGCTGCGATGACCCGGCCGTCGCCGATGTACATCCCGACATGGCCCGGTGCCTCGGCGGTGCCGTCGGGGCCCGGGGTGAACAGCAGGTCCCCCGGCTGCGGATCGACGCCCGCGACCTGCGGGCCGAACCGCAGCTGGTCGGTCGTCACGCGGGGGAGCTCGATGCCGATGCGGCGATACGCCTCCCGGACCAGCGACGAGCAGTCCCAGGCCTCGGGACCGGTCGCACCCCAGACGTAGGGCTTGCCGATCTGCGACTGCATGAAGGCGACCATCGGGGCGACCGAACCAGCGGGGATGCCGACGCCGAGCTCCAAGGCGTCGCCGTACACCTGCGCCTGCGCGAGGATCGCGCGGACGTAGTTACGCGTCTCGGTGTACGGCGGAATGCCGGCGAAGGCAAGCACCGCACCCGCTCCCGCGTTGTACGCGGCCAGCATCTTCTCCTGGGCCGCGCCGGACACGGAGGCGACCGAGGCCGCCACCGCGCAGTCGTACCGGGCCGCCGCGGGGATCGCGTCGGCCGGGTTCCACACGTCGCCCTGCCCGTGGGACGCCCACGTCCCGGGCATGAACTGGGCGATCCCCATCGCGCCCACGGGTGACCGGGCCCGCGGGTTGAAACCCGACTCCTGGTGTAACTGGGCGGCCAGCAGGGCGGGAGTCACCTCGGCGCATCCGGCCGCGTTCGCCGCATCAATGATCGTCTGCAGGTACTCGGCCGGGATGCCGTCGGAGTTCCTGATGGTCCGGTTACCCCCGCCCTGATCC
>NZ_CDWRCM010000065.1:5449-10990 GCF_977927585.1 Frankia sp. CcWB2
CCAGCAGGGCGGGAGTCACCTCGGCGCATCCGGCCGCGTTCGCCGCATCAATGATCGTCTGCAGGTACTCGGCCGGGATGCCGTCGGAGTTCCTGATGGTCCGGTTACCCCCGCCCTGATCCTGGATGAAGGGACCGGCGATGATCAGAATGAGGACGGAGACCAGCATGACAACGCCGCCGATGACGAGAGCCGCGCCCGCCCCCGTCCAGACCAGCCAGCGGGAACGCTTACGAGTGAAGCCGCGGGCCATCACGCCTCACCGGCCCGGTGCGTCGCCGGCGACGCTCGACAGATCCGCGCCGGCGACCCGCCACGTCCCGTCGGTCTGGCGCAGGAGAGTGAGCGCCGGGGTGGACAGCGCCACCACCGGGGCGGCGCCGCCCGCCGCCGTCTCGCGGCGCACGTTCAGCTGAAGCACCACCCGACCGGTGGCCGTCGTGTCGATCCCGCCCAGGGGCGTGGTCGCCAGCACGGTCACCCGCGAGTGGGTGCCCGCGGCGCGCACCTCCTGCCACGCCTGGCCGTCCTCGCCGGCAGCGGTTCCGGGCCCCCCGGCGCCCGAACCACCGAGGCCCGCACCCCCGGCGCCCAGGCTGGCCGCGAAGTCCTCGGTGAGGCAGTCGCGGGCCCGCTCGACACCGGCTGCCGGGCCGGGGTCCGTCCGGGCGTCGAAGGACTGCCAGCGCGTGAAGCAGTCGGCGGCTACCGCCGCCGGGTCCTTCCGGTCCACCTCGCCGGTGGGTAGCGCAGACGCGGTGGCCAGCGGCGGACCCGGCGCCTGACTCGCCCCGGGCGGTGGCCCCGTGGTGGCGGACGGGGCGGGAGACGGAGCGGGGGACGGATCGGCAGCACTGCCCGGCGCGCCGCATCCGGCCACGGTGCCCACGGTGAGCAGCAGTCCGACGGCCAGCCAGAACCGGGGCCTCACCGCGGCCGGCCGGAGCGAGGCGGCACCGAGGTGAGATCGCTCATTCCCGACCGTCCAGCCAGTCCCGCACCCGCCCCCGACGCACCCGCCACTGGTGACCGACCTTGCGGGCCGGGATGGCCCGTTCCGAAAGCAGCTTGAGGACGGTGCTCTCCGACAACCGCAACCAGGCGACCAGTTCATCGACGGTGAGCACTTCGTCGTCGTCGGAGGGTCGGGAGGGCGCACCACCGGCGGGCGTCGGCGCGAGCGGAGGGGGCGCGAACGGAGGCGCCGCGGCGGCGGGCGCCGGTGTGCTGCGGGAGGCGACGGTCGGTGGCATGCCGGTCGGGCGGGCCGAGGCCGTGCGGACCCGGCCGGATGCCGCCGGAGCGGACCGGGCCGGGGCCGAGCCGACCGGGGATTTCGCGGGCGTCGCGCCCTGCGGTGCGCCGGATCGCTGGGATGGCCGAGGCGTCGCCGTCGAGAAGCCGTCCTGCGCCACCGACGCTCCTTTCCCATCTGCCGCACGCACGGTGCCCGTGTAGTCCAGGCCGCCCCCAGCCCGCCGCGTCGCGGATCACAGCCGAACCGTCCGCCGAACCGTCCGCCGGTTCGTCCCCTCGATCCGGACGGCACATCTCCGGTTCCGGAAGGTACACCGACCCACCCAGGATGGGTAGCTTCGACCAGAGCTTGTCATACTCGAATGACTCGTGTTACATCGATCCGACCGCAGCCGAGCGCAGATAACAGTAAGTAACCTTAACTGGCACTAGCTAACCTTAGAAGGCCGGGAGGTCGACGGCGCGTGAGCGATGTGCCACAGGCACCGTACGGTGAGGAAGGCGACGCGCGGCCCGTTTCGCTCATTGGTGCCCGCATACCCTCGCCGGTCTCCCATCCCGACGGTCCGCCCATCCGAAACGATCAGTACATACGAGACGATCAGTACGTACGGGACGAAGCGGCAGGCACCGAAGACGTAGAGTCACCTCCCCATGCACGATCCGGGCGCCGACGACATCGACGGCGGGGCGGAACGGGCTCGCCGCAGCCACTCGACGAAGCGTGGCAGAGCGAGGCATTCCACCTCGATGATGCGACATCGGCGGCCCGTTCGGGTGCGGACCGTACAAACACGTCCGACGACATACCGCCATCGGTGCCGGGTACCAGGACCGAGGCACCCGGCACCGGGCCGGGCCGGGTGACCTCGGGCGCGGACACCAGCTCCCGGCGCACCCGCGGCGCCGCTGCCCGGCGCGCCGGCCGCCCGTCGGCGATTCCGCCCCGTAACCAGGCTGATCCCTCCCGCCGTCCAACCCGGCCGGCAGATCCCCGCGGTTCGACCCCGGTTCCCCCGGGCGCGGTGGAATCCTCGCAGGAGGTGAACACCGCGCCGGGTGGCAGCGCGTCAAGTGGCAGCGTGCCGGGTGGCAGCGCGTCAAGTGGCAGCGTGCCGGGTGGCAGCGTGCCGGGTGGCAGCGCGTCAGGCCGAGGCGTCAGCCCGGTTGCGCGTCCTGGTTCCCGTGGCGGCCCAACTGCGGTACCACCACACCCAACCGGGCCACTGCCGGCCCCGAACGGGCCGCGCGTCCGGCCGCCGCGCGCCTCCGCGCCCCGTCGTCCGCAGCCTCCGCGGCCGCCGCGGACGACACCGGCCGCGCCGACGGATGCGGCGTCGATCGGCGGCCCGAGCGATCCGCCGACGGCAACCGTTCCATCCACCGCGGCCGGCCGGCCAGCCCCGACCGGCCCGATCGAGGTAACCAGCCCGATCGAGGTAACCAGCCCCGGGGATCCGCAGGCCCCTCCCACGGACCATCCGGTCGTCTCCGAATCGTCCGTCCCGGGCCACATCTCCGCGGTGCCGGTCGCACCGCCGGTCGCCCGCTACACGCCGGCCGTGCCCGTCGCGCCCGTCTCGCCCGCCGCGGGCATGAAGCAGCTGACGGCTCCAGCACTCCCCACCGCGCAGCCGCAGCCGCAGCCGGACCCGGCGTCTCGATCCACCCGCAAGGCCGCGGCGGCAGGCGGCCAGACCGTCTCGCGTCGCCAGCCGTCGTCGGACGGTCGGCTGTGGCCGTGGCAGGAGCCGTGGGTCGGCGTGCGCGATCTCGAACCGTGGGAAGAGATTCCGGTACGGCTCTCTCTGCGCGACCGGGCCCGTATCCCGTTGCCCGGTTCATGGCGGATCGCGGTGACCTCGCTGTTCCCCTACTCCGGGACCACCACCCTTGCCGGAGTCGTCGGGCTGACCCTCGCCGGGGTGCGGGCGCAGCCGGTCCTCGCGGTCGATCTCTGGCCGGGGGAGTCTCCCGGGGGGGCGCCATCGTCGCCTGTGGGCACCGACACCGAGGACGAGGACGAACCACGCGGTGATCTGCTCGCGATCCGGGTCGGCGCGGCCGGAACGACGACGGTCGCCGACGTCGCCCGCCGGCAAGCCTCCGACAGTACGGTGACCGATCTACCCCTGATGATCAATGGTCGTCCCGCGGGCAGCACCAGGGACTTCGACGTGCTTCCCGTGCGACGCGGTGTTGGCGGAGGAGCCGACCGGCACGACGGTGACGGTTCCGGCGACGAGGCGTCCGCCGTCGTCCCCGCGGACGACACCGTCGCCCCGACCGGACTGCGGTCCGTGCTCGGCCTGCTCGCGCATTCCTATCCACTGGTGCTGGTCGACGCGCCGGCCGAGGCACCGCTGACGCCTACGGCGGTCCAGGCCGCGGACCTCATCATCCTCGTCACGCTCGCGACCGCCGCCGATCTGGAGGCGACGCTCACCAGACTGTGTACGTTGCGGGACGCGGCGGGTGGTGGCTCAGCCAGACACGGCGGGCCGATGATTGTGGCGGCCATGATCGCGCCATGCCGGGGCCGTCCCTCGCCCCGGACCCGCGCGGCGGCGGCCCGGCTCGGGAGGCAGGTCGACACGCTGATCCGGATCCCGTACGACGCCCGGCTCGACCCCAGCAGGCATACTCCGGTACGGATTCCTCGGCTACGCCGACGTACTCGCCGCGCCTACCTCCGGCTGGCCGCGGCTGCCGTGGAAGCCCTGTTCACTCTCGCGAAAGCCGAGGTCACGGCCGCTGCGGGCGCTGTCGATCAGCCGGGGGCCGCGGCTGGCGGCGCCGCGGAGGCGGTCACCGCCCGTGCAGATTCTGACGCTTCCGGCGGCCCACGAGCGACTACCGAGGATCACCGTGCGGCACAGGGCGTATCATTTGGCGACCTACGGTCACCAACGGCACCCACAAGGATCGCCGGACCGGATCGGCCGGGCGGCCCCCCGCCTGTGGGAAAGGAACCGAGATGATCCTGGACGCCGCCGCCGTCAAGGCGACCGTTGTCCTCGCCGAGATACAGGTCAACCCGGATGACTCCAAGGCGCCTGGCATCAATGCTCTGAAAGACCTGGTCAACGGCCTGGCGGCCTATGCGGTGGTCGCTGCAGTCGCCGCCGTGCTACTGGGTGGTATCGCATGGGCACTCGGCGAGCGGATGGGCCTCGAGCGCGCGTCGATGGTCGGCAAGAGCGGTGTGATCGCGGGCTTCGGTCTCGCATTCCTCGTCGGTGCCGCGGCAGCCTTCGTCAACTTCTTCCTTGCCACCGGCGCAACGGCCACCGCGCCCGACCCTAACCCGGCTGGCCAGCGTCAACCCGCCGTCGAGCTCACCGTTGCCGTTGACCCCGGCGTGGTCCATGACCCATCGTCAACGCTCTTCTGACCTGTTCCCCGGATACCAGCGGGCGGACATTGCGATGATGACCGTGCCGTCTTGTGAGGGGAGTGGGCGTTGGTAAGGAGTCGAAATGAAATAACTTGCGCGTTTCGAACCCTCCACAGGCCTGTGACCTGCGATGATGCTCTCGATCACGTATTTGTTACTTCATTACGTCCCCTAAGCCTTATGGAGTGGGCGGCCAGACGTCTGATCATCATCATCGTGACCACCGGCACGGTGAGTGTGATCGGCGGATTGGTCATCGGCCGTTACGTGGTTCCAGACAATGGTTCGAATGGCTCGGATACCGCGTCCGTCGCGCCGCAGACTTCTCCGAGCGATACCCCGCCCGGAGTGACGCCGACGCTGGCCCCCTCGCCGAAGCCGTCTAGCCAACCGGCCGACACCGCCACCCCCACCTCAGTCCCCGGTGTCCCCACCCGGATCAACGAGTTCGGTATCCCGGTCGGCTACCCCCGCACCGAAGCCGGCGCCGTCAGCGCCTGCGCCAACTACGTTTCTGCGTACGTAAAAGCTACCAATCGCGAGCCCACGCGCCTCAAGCAAATTTTTAGATCAATAGCAGATCCCTCGACTGCCAATCGACTCAGCCAACTTCTTATTGATGTCAATAATCAGACGGCAAAAAATTTTGGAGTTGCATCTGTAAACTCCCCCGACTTTCAATTGATTTATCGAACCCTCGGATATAAAGTTGAAAAATTTAATCCCAACGAGACAAAAGTATATATCTGGTCCAATGCAAGTGCCGGAATAATTGGTGGATCGCCGAACTACAAGCCTCGAAACTTCTGGGGAACCGACCTCTGTACGGTGAGCTGGAGTGGCACAGATTGGAAACTTTCTGACGCCACCGATGGCCCGGATGGGAG
>NZ_CDWRCM010000065.1:11181-12390 GCF_977927585.1 Frankia sp. CcWB2
GATCCCGTTGAGCAGCGGTCCGAGGAATTTCGGAGTTTTCTTCTGATCGGAGCGGTCGCATGACGTCCGGCGGTACAGGCGAAGGCAGTATTATCCTGGCCTTCAACCCCAATCCACTCGATGCAATCAAGGGTGCGATATCGGGGAGTGCGGATGCGTACTTCAACTCGATGGGCAAGGCCTTCTGCGGCATGGCGGCTGACCTGTCCAGCTCCGTATTCAGCTTCGCGGCGCAGAAGACGACCATCGACCTGAACGCCGACTACGTCGTCCAGAACTACAACATCGCGTTCGGGGTGGCGGTACTGATCGTCACCGGCCTGTTCATCTGCGCCTGCATCATGGGCGCCGTACGCGGTGATCCTCACATCTTCGCACGCGCGCTAGCCTCCACCGGCACCGCGATCCTCGGCTCATTCGTCGCACTCACCCTGCTGCAGATGGTGCTCACTGCCTCGGACGGGATCGCCGACGCCTTCGGTGACGGGAAGCCACTCGGCTCGGCCCTGGTAGCCCAACTGCGGGCTCTACCGGAGCAGGGGAACTTCGCACTCGGCATCGTCCTGTCGCTGCTGGTGGCGTTGTTCTCGTTTGCGCTCTTCGTGGTGCTGTACATCCGCAAGGTTGCGATCATCGTGATGGCGGTGTTCATCCCGGTGTATCTGGCCGGGCAGCCGACGATGTCCACGAGCGCCTGGATCAAGCGGGCGACCGAGATCCTCTTGGCGCTGATTTTCGCGAAGCCGGTTATTTACGCGATTTTCACGCTCGGTGCCGGTGTGGCAAGCGACTCGAGCGGCTCCACAGTCGATCAGACACTGACGATCCTCGGCGGGGCCGTGGTGATGATTGCGGCGGTGTTCGCCCCCTTCGTCCTGCTGCACCTGATGGGATTCGCCGACATCCACCTGATGCGCGCCGTCGGTTCAGCAGGTCGGCGCAGTGCGGCGTCGTTCGGCCAAGGGGCGGGTGCGTTGCTGGGATCGACGTCGCGGGAGACTTTCCGCGGAATCGGTGCACGGCTGCAGACCCGCAATCGCGGCATGCTCGGCGACGCCGGTGGCGCCGGTGGCGCCGGCAGCTTTGGCGCCGAGCCCGCGCTGCCCCGGCCGGCCGCGCTACGGACCGGTCGTGGCAGTGGCCTCGGCGCTCCGGCGGGCACGTCCTCCCGGACGGGTGCCGCCACGGCCGCGGTGCGCGGCTCGACGG